>SCQL01000024.1 GCA_004299235.1 bacterium | reverse complement strand
GTCAGCTTCTCAGAGCCCTCACCCTCGAGCCAAACCGAAGCTACTACGGTCTTGCAGGCCGCTGGCCTGTGCACAATGTCCTGCAACAGGTGTCCTCGATGTCTTGAGACAGGACAGTGGCGGAGGGGCAGGGATTTGAACCCTGGATAGGCTTGCACCTATAACGGTTTTCAAGACCGCCGCCATAAACCGGGCTCGGCCACCCCTCCGCGAGGCACCACGGATTCTAGGAACTCAGCGAGCCCCGATTACCTCCAGCCCATTCATGTAAGGACGCAGCACCTCCGGCACCGAGATCAGGCCGTCGGCCCGCTGGTAGGTCTCCAAGATCGCGTCGATCGTTCGCGTCAGCGCCAGACCACTGCCGTTGATCGTGTGCGCGAACCGCGGCGGCGCCCCGCGTGCCGGACGGTACCGGATGTTGGCGCGCATCGCCTGGAAGTCGTTGAACACCGAACACGACGACACCTCCAGGTAGCGGTCGAGCCCGGGGCTCCAGGCCTGCAGGTCGTACTTCTTGAACTGCGCGAAGCCCATGTCTCCCGAGCACATCGACAGCACCTGGTAATGGAGGCCGAGGCGTCTCAGGATGTCCTCCGCGTCGGCCGTCAGCTTCTCGAATTCCTCCATCGACGTCTCCGCCGTCGTCACCTTGACCAGCTCCACCTTGGAGAACTGATGCAGGCGGATGTACCCCCGCGTGTCCTTCCCCCCCGCCCCCGCCTCGGACCGGAAGCAGGGCGAGTAAGCGACGTATTTCAAGGGCAGGCGGTCGGCGTCGACTATCTCCTCGCGATGGAGGTTGGTCAGCGGGACCTCGGAGGTCGGGATCAGCCACAGGTCCTGGCCCTCGACCTTGAAGGCGTCGGCGCCGAACTTGGGCAGGTTGGCCGTCCCCGTCATCGAGGCGCTGTTGACCAGGGCCGGCGGCAGCACCTCGGTGTAGCCGTGCTCGCGGGTGTGGACGTCGAGCATGAACTGCACCAGCGCCCGCTCCAAGCGAGCGCCCTCGCCGATCAGGAACGCGAACCGCGAACCTGAAACCCGCGCCGCTCTTTCAAAATCCATGATGCCCAGCGACTCGCCGAGGTCGTAATGGGTGCGAGCCGGGAAACCGAGACCGGGCTTGGACCCCCACTCCCTTTCGACCACGTTGCCGGCGTCCGTCGCGCCGATGGGGACCGATTCGTGAAAGACATTCGGCACTCGGAGCAGCAGGCCGTCGAGCTCCTTCTTGACCGCCTCCGCCTCGGCCAGCTGCTCCTTGGCGACGCCCGCCATCTCGCGCAGCCTCGACTTCAGCCCCTCATCACGCGTCTGGGCGAATTCCTTGGACAGGCGGTTCTGATCCGCCTTGATCGTCTCGGCCCTGTGCAGGTGGCCGCGCCAGCGCTCGTCGAGCTCCAGGATCTCGTCGATCGGCGCCGGCTCGCCCTTCAGCGCGGCCGCACGGCGGACGCGATCCGGGTCCTTGCGGATCAACTCCAGCGGCAGCACGGCTAGTGCACTGTCCCGGAAATACGTTGTGGGATCGCCACCAGAGTGGTCCAGATGCTAGACGTCGGCGAGCACCGGAGCGACGGCACCTGCCCTGCGTTAGCGAGGAGCGGAGCCGACAACGACGCAGATGGGCCGCTGTGGGGGATGAGTTTCGGCGCAGCCGAAATTGCACCGCCCCGCAGGGGCGCTGCAACCCGCAAGGTATTTCTGGGTCGGTGCACTAGGTCTCGGCCTTCATGACCGGGAACAGGATCACGTCGCGCACCGACGGCTGGTCCGTGAGCAGCATCACCAGCCGGTCGAGGCCCACGCCCAGGCCGCCGCACGGCGGCAGGCCGTACTCGACCGCGCGCAGGAAATCCTCGTCCATCGGATGCGCCTCCACGTCGCCCGCCGCCCGCATCGCCGCTTGCGCCTCGAAACGCGCGCGCTGGTCGACCGGGTCGGTCAGCTCGGTGAAGGCGTTGGCGTACTCGCGACCCAGGATGATGAGCTCGAAGCGCTCGACGAACCGCGGATCGTCTTCGCGAGGCCGCGCCAGCGGCGAGATCTCGATCGGGTAGTCGATGACGAACGTGGGTTGCCGGAGCCGGGGTTCGACGTGCTCCTCGAACAGGTCGTTCAGCTCCTGGCCGGCTGCATGCCGCCCGGTGTGCTCGAGCACCAGGTCGGCCATGCGCTCGCGCCGGAAGGGTGGCGTGAGGTCGACCGCCTCACCCTGGTAGCTGGTTTCCAGCGGGCGGCCGGCAGCCATCGCCGAGGCGACCATCAGGTCTTCGACGAGCCGCATCACGTCTTCGTAATCGGCATACGCCTGGTAGCACTCGAGCAGGCTGAACTCCGGGTTGTGGCGCGGCGACAGGCCCTCGTTGCGGAAGACCCGGCCGATCTCGTACACACGCTCGAAGCCGCCGACGAGCAGCCGCTTCAGGTGCAGCTCCAGCGCGATGCGCAGGTACAGGTCGCGGTCCAGCGAGTTGTGGTGGGTCAGGAACGGCCGCGCGTGGCCTCCTCCGGGCACCTCTTGCAGCACCGGCGTCTCGACGTCCAGGAAGCCGCGCTCGTCCAGCAGCCCCCGGATCGCCGTGATGATCTTGGTGCGCGCCCGAAACACCTCCCGCACCTCAGGGTTGGCGATCAGGTCCACATAGCGCTGCCGGTAGCGGATCTCCACGTCCTTCAACCCGTGCCACTTCTCCGGCAGCGGGCGCAGTGACTTGGTCAGCAGCTGGAAGGTCTGGACCTCGACCGTCACCTCACCCCGGCGCGTGCGAAAGATCGGACCGGTGACGCCGATCAGGTCACCGGCGTCGAGATCCACGAACCGGTCGAACTCGGCCTCGCCGAGGATGTCGCGGCCGGCGAAGACCTGGATGCGCCCGTGGCCGTCCTGCAGGTCGGCGAACGCGGAGCCGCCGTGAAGCCGCTTCACCATCAGCCGGCCGGCGAGCGAGACGGGTTCCGTCCGCTCCACCTCACCCAGCAGCGCTCTGGCCGCCACGCTGTCGTGTGTCGGCCTGAATCCGCGCGAGAACGGATCGACCCCGGCGCCACGTAGCCTTTCGAGCTTCTCGCGGCGGTCACGAAACACCCCCGGCAGATCGAGCTCAGTATCGCCGGTCACGGGCAAAAGACTAAGGGACTCGGCTCGATCGACCGCGCCCGGCGCTCGAAACTAGAGCGCCAGCTCCTGTTCCTCGGCCGCCGGGAAGGCGTCGACATCGGCGCCGCCCGCCTGGCGGTGGTTGCCGATCGCCTCCTCGATCAGGGCGTCGATGTCGCTGTCCGAATGCGCCGGGTCGTGATGGAAGAAGGCCAGCTCCTTGACACCGGCCTGTTCGGCGAGCGACAGCGCCTCCTCGTAGGTCGAGTGGCCGAAACCGGCGTGCGTCCTGTACTCCTCGGTGCTGTACTGCGCGTCGTGGACGAGCAGATCCGCGTCCCGGCACCAGTTGGCGATGTCCTTGACCGTGCAGCCGCCCTCGTTGGCGAACATCGCGATCTCGTTATCCGTCGCAAAGGCAAACCGCGCCGATCCCTCATCGATCCGGTAGCCGAAGGTCGGGATCGGGTGCATCAACAGGTGGGGCGTGATCTGCAGCGCCCCCACCTCGAAGGTCTCACCCGGGTTGCGCTCGATGAACTCCATCTCGGCCGGCATGTGGTCGAGCCGCACCGGGAAGTACGCCGGGTCCATCTGGTCCGCGAACGCGGCCTGCAGCGACTTGGCCGAGCCCGCCGGCCCGACGATCGTCAGGTGCGTGCCGGGAATGAACGCCGGCAGGAAGAACGGAAAGCCCTGGATGTGGTCCAGGTGCGTATGCGTGATCAGGAGGTGGGCCTGCAGCGGGGCGGTCGCGCTGAACCCCGCCCCGAGCTCGGCGATGCCCGAACCGGAGTCGATGATGAGGAGGTTGTTCTCCCTGTCCCTCACCTCGATGCAGGTGGTGTTGCCTCCGTACCTGAGCGTTCGCGGGCCGGGGGTCGGCCGCGTGCCCCGAGTCCCCCAGAACTTGATCCTCATCTCGCCAGAGATGCCTCGTAGACGCGCTGGGTGACGAAAACGTCGAACAGGTCGCGGTCGAGCTTGCCCTGATCGGACTCGGCGCGCAGGATGTCGAGCGCGGTGTCCGGCGCCACGGCCGGCTTGTACGGGCGGTCCTGCGCGGTCAATGCGTCGTAGATGTCGGAAATGGTCATCATTCGCGCCTGCAGCGGGATCTGATCCCCCACCAGGCGCCGCGGGTATCCCGACCCGTCCAGCTTTTCGTGGTGACCGTAGGCGATCTCCGGGATGCCGTCCATCACCGGGGTCCACGGGATCTTGGTCAGGAAGTGGAAGCTGTGGGTCACGTGGGATTCCATCTCCAGGCGCTCCTGCGGATCGAGGGTGCCCTTGCGGATGCTCAGGAAACGGAATTCCTGGGGGTCGAGCATCGGGTGCGGCTGGCCGGACATGTCGTGATACGTCTGCCGCGACAGGAACTCCAGCATCGACGCCTTGTCCTCGGGAAGCACGCTTGGCTCGTTGGCCGCGACGATGCTCTCGACCCACTGGTTGAGCTGGGCGAGCTCTTCCTCCAGACGCCGGTCGATCTCGCCGAGCAACGGCGCGCTGCCGCGCCCGCTGCGCATGGCCTCCAGCTTCTCGGTCGCGTAAGTCACCTGGACCGACCGCTCGATGAACTCGAACCGCGCCTGGATCACCTCGAGCTGGCCGGGCATGAGCTTTTTCGCCTTGACGAGGACGTGCTCCCGAACGCCGACCTTGCCGAAGTCGTGCAGCAGGCACGCGTAGCGCAGCTCTTTGAACTGATCCTCGGTCAGGTGGACGTCGCGATACTTACCGGCCCCCAAGCTCGTCACCGCGCGGGCCAGGGCGGTGGTCAGACGCTCGACCCGCCCCGAGTGACCGGCGGTGCTCGGGTCTCGCTGCTCGATCGCGGTCACGCTCGCCTGCACGAATCCGTCGAACAACGCCTGGATCGAATCGAGCAGGTTCCTGTTGTCGATCGCCACCGCGGCCTGGCTGGCGATGGATTCGATCATCACGAGATCCCCGGGCCGGAAGCTGACCACCTCGGACTCGACCGTGCTCACGGTGAGGCGGGTTTCAAAGTGCCGCTTGGCGTTGATGAGCTGGACGGCGCCCACGACCTCGTCGTTGTGGTTCCTCATGGGCACGGTGAGCATCGACTTGGTCCGGTAGCCGTATTGCTCGTCGAACACCCGGCCGCCCTGCGGCTTGCCTGGCGGCGGCCGGTATGCGTCGTCATAGATCTGGCTCGTTCCCACTGACACGGTGTAGCCGACGACCGTCTTCTCGTCGACGGGCACCTTGAACGCCTGGTAGGTGTTGGCGAGGGAGGTGTTCTGGCTCGACGCCAGGAACAGCATCGGCCGGCCGGCCTCGCCCGCGGTCTTGAGCCACAGGCTGGCGCCGTCCGCGTTGGTCAGCTGGCGCATGGTCGTGAGGATGAATTCCTGCAGCTTCCGGAGATCGCGCTCAGCCGAGAGCGCGATGCCGATGCGGTTGAGCTCCTCGAACTGCCGGTGCTGGCGGCGCGACTGCTCCTCCAGCTGCCCCACCTCCTGCTTCAGGGCCACGTTCTCCATCGCGATGCGAAGGAGCTCGCGGAGAGCCGACGGCGATGCGTCGGCCGGCGGCGCGACGGCGATGTCGGCCAGCCCTTCGGGCGCGCCCCGGCCGGGAGCGAGCAGGACCAGCGCCGGCCGCACCACGCCGGCGGGATGGTTGAGCGACTGGCTTTCGAGGCCGAGGCCGGCCACCAGCTGCGCGAGCGCCGGCCCCGGGTCGCCCACGAAGTAGACGTGGAAGGCCGGAGCCGTCTTCATGCGGTCTGGCTGGCTGGCACGGTCGAGCATATGTCTAGCACCGGCCGTCCGAGTTTTGGAGATAGATAAGACGTAAACCCTCCAGGGTCAGGAGCGGGTCGGTGGTTTCGATGACGTGGGTCAGCCCGGCGACCAGGGCCGCCTGTCCCCCGGTGGCGACCACCTTCGCCGTGCCGCCGAGCTCGGCCACCATCCGCTCGACCATGCCCTCCACCTGCGCGACGAACCCCCAGACCAGCCCGGACTGGATCGAGGAGACGGTGTTGCGGCCGATCACCGAGTCGGGGGCCACCGCCTCGACGCGGCGGAGCATCGCGGTGTGAGAGACCAGCGCGTCGAGTGAGATCTCGACCCCTGGCGCTATGGCTCCGCCCAGGTAGTCGCCCTCGGCGCTGATGGCGTCATAGGTGACGGCGGTGCCGAAGTCGATCACGACGACAGGCCCGCCGTACTTCGTGTAGGCGGCCAGCGCGTTGGCGATGCGATCGGCGCCGACGTCCTTCGGATTGTCGTAGCGGATGCGAACGCTCGTGCGGACGCCAGGCCCGACCATGACCGGCTCGCACTTGAGATAGCGCCTCGAAGCCTCGAGCAGGGCGGGATTCAGATTGGGCACGACGCTCGAGATGACGACACCGTCGACCACCCCGAGCTCGTATCCGCGCAACTCGAAGAGCTGGCGCAGCTCGACCGCCATCTCGTCCGCCGTGCGCTCGCGGTGGGAGGTGACCCGCCAGTCGGCGACCAGCCGCTCGCCCTCGAACAGAGCCAGCGTCACGTTGGTGTTGCCGACGTCCACGGCGAGCAGCATCAGCTGCACAGGCTAACTTGGCAGGGGGGGTGGGTGGCCCTCACTCCAGCGTTTCAGTCCCGCCGCCTGCCGGCGCACCGCTGTGGCGCGGGCGGCGACGCGGCGCGGCTGGGGCGCTCCCGGCAGATTGCGCCTGGCCAGCGATGCGGCGGCGTCCCACGGCACCTGAAGGGCATCCTCCCGAACCTGGCGGCCCACGGTGACGTGGGCGTCGCGGAACGGAACGCCCGAGCTCACGAGCGCCTCGGCGGCATCCGTGGCGAGCAGGCCGGGATCGGCGGCGGCGGCCGCCAGCCGGTCGCGATCGAACCCGAGGTGCTCGACCAGGAGCGCGGCCGCGCGCAACGAATCCAGCGTGCCGTCGACGGCGGCGAAAACCTGCGGCTTGTCCTCCTGCAGGTCGCGGTCGTAGGCCAGCGGCAGGCCCTTGACGACCGTGGCCAGCGCCATCAGGCTCCCGAGCGCCCGCCCCGCCCGGCCTCTCAACAGCTCGGCGATGTCGGGGTTTTTCTTCTGCGGCATGAGGCTGGAACCGGTGGCGACCTCGTCCGCCAGCCGCACGAATCCGAACTCGCTGCTCGCCCAGAGCACGACATCCTCCCCGAGCCGGCTGAGATGGAGGGACGCGCAGACACAGGCATACACGAGGTCGAGCGCGAAATCTCGGTCGGCGACGGCGTCGATGCTGTTCGTGGTCAGGCGCCGGAAGCCGAGCTCTTCGGCCACCACCTCACGCCGCAGCGGCAGGGTCGTCGCCGCGAGCGCCCCCGACCCGAGCGGCATCTCGTCCGCCGCGTCGTAGGCGCGCCGCAAGCGCTCGGCATCGCGCAGCAGGGGCTCGGCGTGGGCCAGCAGGTGGTGCCCGACGGTCACCGGCTGAGCCCGCTGCAGGTGGGTGTAACCGGGCATCGTCCAGGCGGCGTGGGCATGTGCTTGGGCGGCGAGCGCAGTGCTCACCGCCGCCACCGCCGCCACCAGCTCGGCGGCGGCGGAGCGGCAGTAGAGGCGAAGGTCCAGCGCGACCTGGTCGTTGCGGGAGCGGCCCGCATGCAGGCTGGCGCCCGCCGGCGTGATCTCGGTCAGGCGGCGTTCGACGGCCGTATGGATGTCCTCATCCGAAGCCTTGAATGCAAAGGCCCCGCCGTCGATCTCCTTTTTGACCTGGCGCAGCCCGCGCTCGATCGACGCCAGCTGTGCCGGTGACAGAAGCCCGGCCGCGGCGAGCCCGCGAGCATGCGCGAGGCTGCCGGCGATGTCGTAGGGGTAGAGCTCGAAGTCGGTCTCGAGCGAGGACGAGAAGCGTTCGAGCTCAGGCAGCATGGCGCGCCGGAACCTGCCGCCCCACAGCTTGCCGGAAGGCGCCTTGCCGCTCGCGGCCGAGGCTCGCCGCCGCGCCTTGCCGGCTATGGCGTCAGCCTCTTCACGTCCCCAAGCAGGCTGCCCAGCTCGCGGGCGTGAAGCTGGCCCTGGACCTGCGTCGAGGTGCGCACCCCCATGCCCCACAGCTTGATGAACCCGGCGGCCGCGGACTGGTCGAAGACGTCGCCCTTGCCGTACGTCGCCAGCGACAGCTGATAGAGCTGCTGCGGGCCCTTGCGCCCGACCACCTGCGACGAGCCCTTGAAGAGCTTCAGGCGCACGTCGCCGGTCACGTGACGCTGGGTTTCGGTGACGAAGGCGTGGAGCGCATCGCGCAGCGGGCTGAACCAGAGGCCGTCGTAGACCATCTGCGCCCAGTGCTGCGCCACGAGGTCCTTGAACCTGGCCACCTCTTTGGGCAGGGTGATGTCCTCCAGGGCCTGGTGGGCCTGGAGGAGGAGCACGGCCGCCGGCGCCTCATAGATCTCGCGCGACTTGATGCCGACCAGGCGGTTCTCCAGATGGTCGATCCGTCCGACTCCGTTTTCGCCGCCGATCCGGTTGAGCTCTGTCACCAGCTCCAGCGGGTCGACGGCCTTGCCGTCCAGGGCCACCGGGAGGCCGTGCTTGAATCCGATCTCGACGTAGATGGGCTCGTCCGGGCACTCGCGCGGATCGCGCGTCCAGCTGTACACGTCGCGCGGGGCCTCGGCCCAGGGGTCCTCGAGCACGCCGGCTTCGATCGAACGGCCCCAGAGGTTCTCGTCGGTCGAGTAAGGCGAGCGCACGGTCGCGGGCACCTCGATGCCGTGCTTGGTCGCGTACTCGATCTCGTCGTCGCGGTTCATGTCCCATTCGCGCACGGGAGCGACCACCTCGAGCTCTGGCGCAAGCGCGGCGGTGGCGACGTCGAACCTCACCTGGTCGTTGCCCTTGCCGGTGCAACCGTGGGCGATCGCCGCCGCTCCTTCGCGCCGGGCGACCTCGACCATCATGGCCGCGATCAGCGGACGGCCCAGAGCCGTCGCCAGCGGATACTCCTTCTCGTACACGGCCCCAGCCTGCAGCGACGGCCAGACGAACAGCTGGAGGAAGGGCGTGCGTCCGTCCGCCACGTACGCTGCCGACGCCCCGATCTTCAGGGCTCGGGCCTGGATGGCGTCGAGGTCCTTCTTCTCTCCCAGGTCGACGGTGAAGGCGATCACGTCCCAGCCCCGATCCTTCAGCCACCGGATCGCCACCGAAGTGTCGAGTCCGCCCGAGTAGGCGAGCACGAGTTTCTTAGCCGGCATGGGTCAGGAGCTCCTTCAAGGCGCGGCCGGCGCCCCGCTTGCGCAGGACGGCGATGATCGTGTCGTCCCCCGCCACCGTGCCGGCGATGCCTGGCAGCGCCGCCTCGTCGATCCGCCTGGCGACCAGGTTCGCCGTGCCGGGCGGGGTCTTGATCACCGCCACGGGCTCCACCAGCTCGACCGACAGCACCAGCTCTCGCACCATGGCGGCGGAGCTGCGATAGCCGCTGCCCGCGCGAACCAGCCCCAGCTCCTGGATGTCGCGAGAGACCGTGGCCTGGGTCGCCCTCACGCCACGCCGCGCGAGCGCGGTGGCGATCTCGTGCTGCGTGTGCGCCGAGCCGCGATTCACCAGATCGAGGATGGCCTGGTGCCGCTCGTTTTTGGTGACGGTCACCTGAGGACCTGCCGCATCGTGGTGTGGGCCCGGTCGATCTCGGCCGGCGTGATGATCAGCGGCGGCACCAGCCGCACCGAGTTGTCGTCGACCGCGTTGACGATCAGCCCGGCGTCCAAGGAAGCTTGCTGAAAGGCTTTGGCGCGCGGCTCGGCGAACTCGAGGGCCTGCATCAGCCCCAGTCCACGAACCTCCCCGGCGCCGAGGTCGAGCAGGGCCGTCCGCAGCATCTCGCCCACCTCCGCCGCGTGCCCGACCAGGCCGTCGCGCTCGATGACGGTCAGCACCGCGAGGGCGGCCGCGCAGGCCACCGGATTGCCGCCAAACGTCGAGCCGTGGTCGCCGGGTTCGAAGACGTCGGCGCGCGGAGCGGCGAGGCACGCTCCGATCGGCAGGCCTCCGCCCAGGCCCTTGGCGAGCGTCATGACGTCCGGTGTGATGCCGTGGTGCTGGTGCGCGAACCATCGCCCGGTGCGCCCCAGGCCGGTCTGGACCTCGTCGAGGATGAGGAGCAGGTTGTTCGCGTCGCACCAGCGGCGCACCGCGGCCAGGTAGCCGGGCGCGCTCGGGATGACGCCGATCTCCCCCATCACGGGTTCGAGCATCACCGCCACCGTCCGCGCGCCGGTCGCCGCCTTCAAGGCCTCGAGGTCGTTGTAGGGCACGTGCACGAAGCCTTCAGGAAGCGGCTTGAACGGATCGGAGTACTTGTGCTGCCCGCCGGCGGTCACGGCGGCGAGCGTGCGCCCATGGAACGAACCGGTGGCCGTGATGATCTCGAAAGCGCCGTCGCGCTGGCGCGTCCCCCACTTGCGAGCGAGCTTGATCGCCGCCTCGTTGGCCTCCGTCCCGGAGTTGCAGAAGAACACACGCGCTGGGAAGGACAGCTCGACGAGGCGGCGGGCGAGATCGACCTGCGGCTGGGTGAAGTAGAGGTTGGAGGTGTGGATCAGCGTTCGGGACTGGGCGGTCACAGCCGCCACCACGTCGGGATGCGCGTGGCCGAGCAGGTTGACCGCGATCCCGGCGACCAGGTCGAGGTATTCCCGCCCGCCGTCGTCGTAGAGGAGGCAGCCCTGACCGCGCACGAACGTGACCGGCAGGCGCCGGCCGGTCGACATCAGATAGCGCTCGGCGAGCTCGGACGTGGTCACGGCGCTCAGGGGGTCACCATCGTCCCGATGCCCGCCTCGGTGAACAGCTCGAGGAGCAGAGCATGCTGGGTGCGGCCGTCGACGATGTGCGCGAACGGGACGCGGTCGAGGGCCCGCAGGCAGGCTTCGAGCTTGGGGATCATGCCGCCGGTGACCTCGCCCGCCTCGATTCTCTGCCGCGCGTCCTCGCGCGACAGCACCGCGACGACGTTGCCGTCGACTCCGAGCACGCCGGGGACGTCGGTCAGAAGGATGACCTTGGCCGCGTTCAGGGTGACCGCGATCTCCGCCGCGACCGTGTCCGCGTTGATGTTGTACGCGTGGCCGTCATAGCCGAGCCCGATCGAGGCGATGACCGGGATGTAGCCGCGGCCGAGGAGCGCCGTGATGGGCTCCTTGTTCACCTGCGTCACGCGGCCGACGAATCCCATGGACTCTTCGAGCGGCTCGGCGATGATCGTCGGCCCGTCCTCGCCGCTCATGCCGACGGCCTGGCCGCCGAGCCGGTGGATGGCCGCGACCAGATCGGGGCTCACCTTGCCGGTCAGCACCATCTTGACGACCTCCATCGTCTTCTCGTCGGTGACGCGAAGGCCGTTCTTGAAGGTCGCCTCGAGGCCCAGGCGCTCGCTCATGGAGGTTATCTCCGGCCCCCCGCCGTGGACGATCACCGGCTGCATGCCCACGTAGCGCAGCAGCACCACGTCGAGCAGGGTTTCGTCACGCGCCTGTGCGATGGCGTTGCCGCCGATCTTGATCACCACGATCTGGCCGTGGAATCGCTTGATGTAGGGCAGCGCCTCGACCAGGACCTTCGCGCGCTCTTCGACTGTCAGCGTCATGTCGTGTACTCGGCGTTGATTCGCACGTACTCCTCCGAAAGGTCACAGCCCCAGGCCTCGGCGCGGCCGTCCGCCAGCCCAAGGGTGGCCACGATCTCAATCTCCGGTTGCTCGAACGCGCGGCGAACGGCCGTGAGGTCGACGTCGACCCCGGACCCACGCTCGAAGACCACCAACCCGCCGACCGACAGGTGGAGCTTGTCCAGCGCGAGCTCGGCGCCACTGTACCCGAGCGCGCATACGATCCGTCCCCAGTTCGGATCCCCGCCATGGACCGCGCTCTTGACCAGGCTCGACGACGCGACGGCGCGAGCCGCCGTCCGCGCTTCGGCATCGGACAGCGCGTTCTGGACCTTGACGCTGATCAGCTTGGTGGCACCCTCCCCGTCGCGCGCCACCGCGCGCGCCAGGTCACGAGCAACCTCCAGCATCACCATCTCCAGCCGCTCCGCCTCGACGCTGCCCGCCCGGATCGGCTCGTTGCCCGCCGCGCCGTTGGCGAGCATCAGAAACGTGTCGTTGGTGGAGCTGTCGCCATCGACGGTGACCTGATTGAAGCTGCGATCGGCGATGGATTTCACGAGCCCGGCCATCAGGCCGGCCTCGACGGCGGCGTCGGTGGTGATGTACGCGAGCATGGTCGCCATGTTCGGATGGATCATCCCCGAGCCCTTGCACATGCCGCCGACGTGCACGATCGTGCCGCCGAGCTCGACTTCGAGCTGGGCGGTCTTGGGCACCGTGTCTGTGGTCATGATGGCCCGCGCCGCAGCCGTGCCGCCGTCCGCACTCAACCTGCCACACGCCTCCACGATGCCCGCCTTGACCGCGTTCATCGGCAGATTGCGCCCGATGACGCCGGTGGAGCTCACCAGCACCTGGTCGGGGTCGAGGTCGAGCCGATCGGCGGCCAGCTTGGCCATCAGCAGGGCGTCCTTGAAGCCCTGCGCGCCCGTGCAGGCGTTGGCATTGCCGGAGTTGATCGCCAGCGCCTGGACGCGGTTGTGCTGCAGGTGAAGCTGGTCGATGACCACCGACGCGGACTTCACCTTGTTGGTCGTGAACACGCCACCGGTGTCGCATGGAGACGCGGAATGAATGACGCACAGATCGTCTGTCTGGCCGCTCGGGATGGCGGAGGCGCCGGCCGTGAACGCCTTGATCCCGCAAGCGGCCGTGCCCGCCCGAAAGCCTCGGGCATAGGTCACGGCCATTGGACTGGCGCCTCCAGCGCGGTCCTGCGATCGAAGCCGAAGGCGAGGTTGAAGCACTCGACCCCCTGGCCGGAAGCCCCCTTGACCAGGTTGTCGAGCGTGGCGGTCACCACCGCCTTCCTGCCCTGCGCGCCGGCGTTGACCAGGCACAGGTTGGAATGCGTGACGAGCTTGGTCGCCGGGCTCTGGCCGATCACCCTCGTAAACGGCTGGCCGGCATAGAACTCTCGATATGTCTCCTGCAGTTCGTCCAGGGAGCCCGTGAGATCGAAGTAGCAGGTGACCAGGATCCCGCGCGTCATGGGCACGAGATGGGGGACGAAGGTCACGTTCAGATCGCCTCCCCGTCCACTGGCGGTGAGAAGGTGACCCAGCTCCTGCGTCACCTCCGCCACATGTCTGTGCCCGCCGATGGCGTAGGCCCCGATCGACTCGTTGACCTCGCTGAAGTGGACGCCGATCGCCAGTGACCGCCCTGCCCCGCTGACGCCCGACTTGGCGTCGACGACGACGTCCGAGCCGATCACGCCGGCCGCCGCCGCCGGCGCCAGGGCCAGGATCACGGCCGTGGAATAACAGCCCGGGACGGCGACCAGCTGGGCGGTCTTGATCTGTTGCTCGTGAAGCTCGGGCAGCCCGAAGACAGCCTGGCTCAGCAGCTCGGGAGCCGGGTGCTCCTGCTTGTACCAGGTGGGGTACTGGCCGGCGTCGCGCAGCCGGAAGTCGGCACTCATGTCGATCACCCGAGCGCCGGCGGCGAGCCAGCCCGCGGCCTTGCCGGCGCCGACGTTGTGCGGGAGGCAGCTGAAGACGACGTCCAACCCCGCCGGGTCAGGCTCGGGCCGGAACTCGCCCTCCAGCTCCAGCAGCGGGAACACGTCGGAGTAGGGCCGGCCGGCGAACGACCGTGAGGTCAGCTGGGCCAGTTCCACGCCCGGATGCCTCGACAAGAGGTGGACCAGGGTCATGCCGGCATATCCGTTGGCGCCCGCCACGGCGGCCTTCAGGGTTCTGGTCATGAACGCATGAGTATACATGGGACTGCATAAACATGCGCGCCGCCTACACTCCGAGGGAGATGCGGCTTACGCCCGGGGCTCGTTGAAGAAACAGGACTCCGCCCCGGTGTGACACGCTGGACCGCGAGGGTTCACCCGGAGCAGCACGCTGTCCAAATCACAGTCCAGCCGCACCTCCACCACCTCCATGACGTTGCCGGAGGTCGCGCCCTTCTCCCACAGGCCGCGCTCGCGTGAGTGAAACCACGCCCGCCCGCTCTCGCGCGTGCGCGCCCACGCCTCCTCGTCCATGTAGGCGAGCATCAGCACCCTGCCCGTCTTGGCGTTCTGGACCACGGCCGGGACGAGTCCCTTGGAAAAGTCGGGTTCGATGACCTCTGGTCTCACGGTCTGATCTCCAATCCCCTGGCGGCGAGCTGCTGCTTGACGGCGCCGATCGAGAGCTGCCCGAAGTGGAAGATGGAGGCCGCCAGCGTCGCCTCCGCCCCTCCCTCGGTCAGGGCCTGGTACATATGGTCGGCGCTGCCGGCCCCGCCCGAGGCGATCACCGGGAGGCGCACCGCCGAGCTCACGGCCTTCAACAGGCCCAGGTCGTAACCCGCCTCGGTGCCGTCCTGGTCCATCGATGTGAGCAGGATCTCCCCCGCTCCCAACCTTTCGCCGAGCACCGACCACTCCACCGCGTCCCGGCCCGTGGCCCGGCGCCCGCCGTGGCTGAAGACCTCCCAGCCTTCGCCCTCCTGGCGCCGCCGCGCGTCGATGGCGAGCACCACGCACTGCGATCCGAACACCTCCGCGCACCTGGTGATCAGCTCGGGGTCGTCCAGCACGGCGGTGTTGACCGAGACCTTGTCCGCGCCGTGCGTGAGGAGCGCGGCCATGTCCTCGACGCTCCGGATGCCGCCGCCCACCGTGAGCGGTATGAACACCTGATCCGCGGTGCGCTCGACCGCGCCGAGAAGGATGTTTCGCGCCTCCGAGGAGGCGGTGATATCGAGGAAAACGATTTCGTCCGCCCCCTCACGGTCGTACAGGGCCGCCAGCTCGGCCGGGTCGCCGGCGTCGCGCAGGTCCTTGAACCGCACGCCCTTGACCACGCGCCCCGCGGTGACGTCGAGGCAGGGAATGATTCGTTTGGCGGTCATGGCACGCGCCGCGCGCTCATCCGCACAGGGCCAGGAAGTTCGCATAAACGCGCAGGCCGTCCGGACCGCTTTTTTCCGGATGGAACTGGGTGCCCATCACGTTGCGTCTGGCGGCCGCGGCCGCCGGCGAGTGGTCGCTGATGGCGATGGCGTGCCGCGGCGAATCGGGCGTGTACGAGTGCACGAAGTAAAAGTAGGAGCGGTCCTTGATCCCCCGCCACAGGGGCGAATCGTCGCTCTGGGTCAGCCGGCACCACCCGATGACGGGCAGGCGCTCGCTGTTCTCGACCTCGACCACACGGCCGGGCAAAAGACCCAGGCCCTGGTGGCGGCCGTGCTCCATCGACTCCTCGAACAGCAGCTGATAACCGAGGCAGACGCCGAGGATCGGCTTGCCCTTCGCCGCCAGCTCGACGACCCGCCGGCCCAATCCACCCTCGGACAGCTTCTCCAGCGCCGGGGCGAACGCGCCGACACCAGGCAGGACCATCCCGTCTGCGCGCTCGAGCTCGTCGGGATCCGCCGTGAGCTTGGGGTCGGCGCCGACATGGGCCAGCGCTCGCTCCACCGAGCGAACGTTGCCGACCCCGTAATCGACGATCGCGATCACCCCAAAAGGCCTTTTGAGGAGGGCACTCCCAAGCCGCCGCCCGCGGCCATCGCCTGGCGCAGCGCGAGGCCCAGGGCTTTGAAAGTCGCCTCGGCGATATGGTGCCGGTTGCGGCCGCGGATCGAGTCGACGTGGAGAGTCGCCCCGAGGTGGATGGACAGCGCCCGCCAGAACTCTTCCAGGACCTCGGACTCGACTGTCCCGATGCGCCCTCGGAGGGCCACGTTGTAAGACAGGTACGGCCGTTTGCCCAGGTCGACGACCACGCGCGCGAGCGCTTCGTCCAGCGGCGCGTAAGCAGAGGCGAAGCGCACGATGCCCGCGCGATCGCCCAACGCCTCCGACAGCGCCTGGCCGACGACGATGCCGGCGTCTTCGACCAGGTGGTGGGTGTCGACCTCGATATCGCCGGTGCCGCGGAGCGTGATGTCAAATCCGCCGTACCGAGCCACCTGCTCCACCATGTGATCGAGGAACGCCAGCCCGGTTGCGACCTTGACGCGTCCGCGACCGTCGAGGTCGACCTTCGCCGTCAGGCTGGTTTCCTTGGTCTTGCGCGCGATTTCACCTCGCCTACTCAAGCCGCACCTCCACCGCGTGCGCGTGCGCGCCCAGACCCTCCATCGCCGCGAGCCGCACGCAAGCCTCGCGCAACATCTCGAGGTCGCCCCGGTTCAAGCTCAGGACGCTGGTCCGCTTCATGAACGTGTGCACGCCGAGCGGCGAGGCAAAGCGAGCCGCACCCGACGTCGGCAGGGTGTGATTCGGGCCCGCCACATAGTCGCCCAGCGGCACCGTCGCGTAGGCGCCGACGAAAACCGCGCCCGCGTTCTCGACCCGGGTGGCGAGCCGCCCGGCGTCGGCGGTGACGATGAGCAGGTGCTCCGGCGCGAAATCGTTGGTCAGGTCCATCGCCTGGTCGAGGTCGTCGGCCACGATGACGCAGCAGTTTGCGGCCCGGATGATCGGCTCCCGCTCCAGCCCTCGCACCAGGCTCTCCAGCTCCTCCTCGACCCGATCCGCGAGCCGCGCCGAATCCGTGACCAGCACGGCCCACGCCAGCGGGTCGTGCTCCAGCTGCGCGGCCAGGTCGGCGGCCACGTAATCGGGCCTGGCGCCGGCGTCCGCGATGACCATCACCTCGGTCGGGCCGGCGATCGCGTCCACCCCGACCGCGCCGAACACCTCGCGCTTGGCGAGCGCGACGTAGATGTTGCCCGGACCGGCGACGACGTCCACTCGGGGAATGGTGGCCGTGCCGTACGCCATCGCCGCGATCGCCTGCGCCCCGCCGACCCGATAGACGGTGTCGACGCCCGCGATGTGGGCGGCCGCCAGGATCGCCGCGGGCACGCTGCCGTCCGCACGCGGCGGCGTCGCGAGCACGACCTCGGGCACCTTCGCGACCCGTGCCGGGATCACGGTCATGAGCACGGTCGACGGGTAGGCGGCGCGCCCGCCGGGCGCGTAGACGCCCGCCCGCCGGACCGGCCGGGTGAGCAGCTTGAGACCCGGCGGTCCGATCGAGGGGGCCTGCACCTGCGGCGCGTGGAAATCGCGGATGCGCTGCGCCGCGAATTCCAGGGCGGCTCGGTCGGCCGGAGCGAGGCGGTCGGCGGCCTGGGCCAGCTCAACGGCCGGGACCTCGAAGGTCTCATCAGCGCCCGGTGCCCAGCCGTCGAACTTTTTCCCGAGCTCGCGCAGGGCGGAGTCGCCGTCCGCCGCCACGCGCGCGCAGATGTCCGCGACGGCCGCTCGCTCCTGGGCGAACTGCGACAGGTCGAGCCGCCGCCGTGACAGCGGCGAGTCGAGCCACGAACCGACGTCGAAGCGTCTAACCGGCACTTTCGACCGCCTCGCGCAGGCGCCCCACCATCGCCTGCACCGCCTCCGTGCGGGTCTTGAGGCTCGCCTGGTTGGCGATGAGGCGAGCCGTGGACGTACCCAGCAGCGCCGTGATGCGGAGCTGGTTCTCGCGCAGCGTCCGGCCGCTGGCGGTCAGGTCCACGATCCCGTCGACCAGGCCGACCAGGGGCGCCAGCTCGACCGATCCGTGCAGCTGCACCACCTCCACGGCCTGGCCTCGAGCTTCAAACCATGAGGCGGTGGTGCGCGGGTACTTGGTCGCGACTCGAAGGATGGGCGGCCAGGTCTCAGGGCCGTCGAGCCTGGATTGCTGCGGCACCGCCAGCACCAGCCGGCAGCCGCCAAAGCCCAGGTCGAGCAGCTCGTAGTGCGAGCCCGGCATCTCCCACAGGACGTCTTTGCCGACGATCCCGAGGTCGGATGCGCCGTAGTCGACGTATGCGGGCACGTCCGCCGGCCGGACCAGGATGACTCGCACTCCCGCGCGCTCGACCAGGAGCTTGCGGCCCAGCTCTTCAGCGCCGAGACGCGCCAGGCCGGCTCGCCCGAGCATGCGCAGCCCGCCGGCCATCAGGGCGCCGGTCGGGACGGCGATCGAGACGCGTTCCGGTCGCGCGCCCATCACCTGTCTCGCCCCTTCTCTTGCCCCATCGACCCGGCCAGGCGCCCGGCGACCTGCTCCGGAGGCAGCCGGCGCGCGCGCCGCCCGGTGGCGGTCCACGAAACGGTCGCGGCGCTGCGGCAGTGGATCAGGTTGGCCGCGCCCAGCGCGCGCCACCAGACCGTTGCCTGGTCGTGATCGCGAGCCTCGGTGTCCACCACGGCGCGCATACCAAACAGACGCAGGGTCGAGCCGAGACGCAGCGCCGTCGCCAGGCCTGAACCGCTCCAGGCCACGGCGGCATCGAGTCGAGGCAGCGCCGGCGGGCGGGCCGCGTGGGTCAGCATCTCCCAGACCAGGTCGAGCTGGACGACAAAGCCGGTCGCGGGGGCCGGCCGCCCGAAACGGGCGAGCAGGCCGTCATATCGTCCGCCCTGGGAGACCGGGCGTCCGAGGTCCGGGCCGTAGCCCTCGAAGATGATCCCGGTGTAGTAATCGAAGTCGCGGATCGCGCCGAGATCCAAGTTCACGACCTCGCCGAGGCCGTGATCGACCAGGAGGTCGCGGACGTGTCCGAGCTCGACCAGCGCCCGCTCCGACCGGCGGTTGCGGACGAGGCCGCCGGCCGCCTCCAGGATCTCAGCCCCACCACGCAGAGCCGGGAAGCGCAACAGGAGCTCGTGCTCAGCCGAGCGCAGCGGGGTCCGCTCGAGCAGCGACTCGAGGGCGACGAAATCGCGAGCCGCGAGCGCGCTCCGGACGCCGGCCTTGACCTCGTCCGCGAGCTTGACCGCATCCATGATCCCCTGGAAGAACTCGGCATGGCCGACATCGACCTGGTAGCGCCGAAGCCCGGTCGCTTCGAGGCAGCGCGCGGCCAGCGCGATGACCTCCGCGTCGGCGACGGGTCCGGGAGCGCCGACCAGCTCCGCGCCCACCTGGTAGGTCTCGCGGCGCTGCTGGAAGCGGCCCGCCTGGGTCGACAGCACCGGGCCCGCGTAACACAGGCGCAGCGGCAGCGGCGCGGTCCTCAGCTTGCCGGCGACGAGCCTGGCCACCGGCACCGTGCGCTCGCCGACCAGGGCGACGACCTCCCCGCGAACGTCGGTGAATTTGAAGAGGCGCCGCATCTGCCCGGCGTCCAGGCCGAGCTCCAGGACCTGGGTCGTCTCGACCATGGGCGTGATCACATGCCGGTAGCCCCACCGGCGCATCTCCGCCAGGATGGATTCCTGCGCATCGCGCAGCACCTCGGCCTCCGCGGGAAGAAGATCGCGAAATCCGGGCACGCCGCCCAGCTGAGGAGTCGCCCCAGGCACCTGACTAGGGTCGGTGAAGAGACCTCCGGGCCTGCGCCATGAACGCCCTCTTGCCCGCGGGCAAGAGGCCTGGTGAAGGGTTCTCTTGGCTAGCTGTCATCGTCGTCATCGTCATCGCCGCCCTGGCCGTCCGCACCCTCGCCGAACTCGAGCGGCTCGGCCTCGTCCTCGACCGCGTGCATGCCCTCCTCGATGTCGTCGCCGGCCGGGGCGCCCTGGACGAGCGTCTCCTCTTCTTCGTCCTCGGCGAAGACCTCGACCTCCCGCGCGAGCAGGCTCTCCTTGGTGTAGGGCCGGAACTCCACCTCGCGCTTGCGGCGCATGGGGAAGCTCGGCTTGCCCACAAACCTCGGGTCCTGGTAGGTCTCGCGGACGATCAGCTTGACGGTGCTGCCATCGCAGGCCGTCACCCCCGCCTGGTACCGGTTGCCGCCGTGGATGAACTTGATCAGGCGGCGGGCCAGCTTCGCCTCGAGCAGGCCGAGCCGGACGCCCTTCGAAGTTTCGGCCACGATGCCGTCGTCGTCGATTCGCAGCTCCGCGACATCGCCGGCCGCAACCCTGGAGCAGATGTCCGCGTCCGAGCTCTCGAGCGTGGTGATGACCGTCTTGCCCATCTCCTCGACGAACAGGTTGAGGTCGACCCTGGTCCCGCCGACCTTCAAACCCTCTTTCTGGTGGAGGAGCGCGTTGAGGCGAGCCGCATTCTTCTTGGCGATGGAGTTCATCGGGTTGAGCTTGAGCGCGACCTCGTAGGCGGACTTCGCCTCCTTGAGCTTGCCGAGCTCGGCCAGGGCCTTGCCCAGCCGGTTCTGGGTCTCCTCGTCGGAGCCAAAGCTGTCGATGATGAACCGGTTCAGCTTGACCGCGTCGTCCCACTTGCCGGCGATCGCCAGCTGGACGGCGTCATCCGCGTACTGCGAGCGGGGCTTGAGATGCTCACCGGCTTCGGTCTTCAATCGGGCGTGCTCCTGTTACCTGGGTGAAAGGGATGACGAGTATAAGTACTGCCGGGACGGCGGCGATGAACCGCGCGTGTGGGGTCGTGGGCCGACGACAATCTCCAGGTGCGATCTCTGGTCCGGGCCGTCGCCGCGGCCGCCTCCGCGTGCCTTTTCTCCACCGTCGCCTGCTCGGGCGGCACGCCGGGTGTCACCACCGCCGGCAGCATCAGGATCGGCGTCGACCTGCCGCTGTCCGGCCATGAGGGCCAGGCCGGGATCCCGACCCTGAACGGGGTCGAGTTTTTCGTCCACCGCCACCCCACCCTGGACGGTTTCAGCGTCGTCGTCGACGCTCGCGACGACGCGGTCGCCGGCATCCGGGACCCGGCACATGGCGTGCAGAACGTGCAGACCTTCATCGACGACCCGACGGTGCTGGCCGTGATCGGGCCGCTCGACTCGAGCGTCGCACGCGCGGAGATCCCAGTCGCCAACGCCGCCCACCTGGCGATGGTCAGCCCGGCCACCAGCAACCGCTGTCTCACCAAGGAGCCGCTCCTGCCCGCCGCGCTGAACCCGAGGCGGACGGCGATCGGATGCCAAGCCGCCGGTCTGCCCTCGCCGGCGGATCTCAGACCGACCGGCGTCAACAATTACTTCCGGCTTTCGACCACGGACGATCTGCAGGGCCCGGCCGCCGCCGACTATGGCTACAAGCAGCTCCACCTGCTGCGCGTGGCGGTCCTCTCCGACCACGAGGCTTACGGTCAGGCCCTGGCCGACAGCTTCACCGCGAGCTTTGCCAGGCTCGGCGGCACCGTCGTCGATCGCCTCGATTTCGATCCTTCCCCGAGCGTCGACCTCAGGACCTTCCTGCAACAGGCCAAGAAGGATGGAGCGCAGGGCGTTTACTTCGGCGGCTCCACATCGCACCAGGGCTGCAAGGTCCGCGAGCAGATGGCGGGCGTCTTCGACCCCGGGGAGGCGACTCCGTTCCTCGGCGGCAATGGGATCGCCGAGGACCCCGCATGCGTTGGCGATGCCGGGGACAACGCCGCCGGCATCTATGCGACCGTCCCCTCGGTTGACGCACCCGGTGTCCTGGCGGCCCAGCCGGTCATCGCCGCTTTCAGGTCGGAATACGGCCGGCCGCGGGATTACGGCGCCTACACCCTGTCGGCCTACGACGCCGCCGGGGTCGTCTACGACGCTCTCGACCGCGCCATCAGGGCCGGCGCCGGGCGGCTGCCGGGGCGCGACGGCGTCGTCACCGCGCTGGCGGCGACCACGGATTTTCAGGGCGTCACCGGGACTTTCGGCTTCGATCCGGCCGGCGACACCACGCTCCGGGTGGTCTCGATCTACGAACCGGCGGGCACCGACCCGCGGGCGCGCTGGAAGTGGGTGGGCACCATCGATTACAGCACTGCACTCCCATATTGATACTGGACCGTACTCAGGCGCAGATGGCGTCGATCTCCCACCCAACCCGGCCTATTGACTTGAGGGCGCCCTCGAGTCAATAGTTCTGGCGGAGTAGTGGTTCGGCCACCCCATGTGGCCGCATTCGCCGCCGGCGCACTCTCGCCCCGACGCAAGTTGGGAAGAGGGCGGCGAGTGAGGGGAGGCAGCCGCCGGAGCGGCGCTTTTCGTGCCTCCCAACAAGCACAAGGGGGAACCATATGGTTCGAGCTAGGGGACTCGTAGTCCTCACTTTGGCGACCGTGGTCGCATTCGCGTGTGGCGGTACCAGCGGCGGCGGCGGCTCCAAGGGCACGATCGAGATCGGCAGCGACCTGCCCACCTCAGGCGCCGACGCGTCCAGCGGCCTGCCCACTCAGTACGGGGCGGCATTCGCCGTCTCGCAGGTGGGAAGCGTCGATGGCTTCACCCTGAAGTTCGTGCCGTTTGACGACGCGGTCAACGGCAAACACGACCCCACCAAGGGAGCGCAGAACGTCCAGCAGATGATCTCGGACACCAAGCTCCTGGGCATGGTGGGCCCGTTCAACTCCGGCGTGGCCGCGGCTGAGATCCCGGTCGCCAACCAGGCGCCCCTGGCCATGATCAGCCCGTCCAACACCAACGAGTGCTTGACCCTCGCATTCGACTACTGCCAGAAGTACGCCGGTTACACCGCGTCGAGCCTGCGCCCGACCGGCAAGAACAACTACTTCCGCATCGCCGCGAACGACACGTTCCAGGGTCCGGCGATGGCCGACTTCGCCTACGACACCCTCGGCCTGAAGACGGTCGCGGTCTGGGACGACCAGGAGCCGTTCGGTCTGGGCGTCGCCAACAACTTCGCCAAGGAATTCCAGAAGAAGGGCGGCACCGTGGTCGCGCGACAGGGCTTTGACACCTCGAGCAAGCCTGACTTCCACACCTGGCTGAACCGGGCCCACGCCGCCGGTGCCCAGGGCATCTACGCCGGCGCCACATCGGCGTCCTACGGCTGCATCCCGCGCCAGGAGAGCCAGGGCATCTTCCCCGCCGACTCCTACTACCTCGGTCCTGACGGCATCGGCGACGGCCAGTGCATCACGGACTCAGGCGCCATGGCCAACGACCACATGTACGCGAGCCAGGGCGTCGCGGACGCCAACTCGAACACCAGCGCGGCGTCCACCATCGCGGCCTACAAGGCAGCGCACCCCGCGTCCGCCGACACGGCCGCCTACACGTTCGCCGGCTACGACTGCGCCGCCATCCTGATCGACGCCATCAAGCGCGCGATCGAGGCCAACGGCGGCAACATGCCGACCCGGCAGCAGGTCATCGACCAGATGGCCAAGACGACCAACTTCCAGGGTCTCACCGGGACCTACACCCTCAACACGGTGGGTGACCCCACCTCGCCGGCGCTGCAGATCCAGGAGTACAAGGGCAGCGCCTGGACCACCGTCAAGAACATCGCCGTCAGCAGCTCGTAAGGTCGAGTTTTTCGCAGGGAGGGGCCCGCGGCCCCTCCCTGCTTTTTTTGCCAACGAGCCTGATTTGTGAACAATTACGCCGTGGCCACCATGGTCCAGCGACTTCGGGTGTCGGTGATCGCATCGCCATCGAACTCCGCCATCAACCTCATCGGATTGGCGGTGGTCGCCGTCGCCGTCGTGGCCGCGCTGCAGCGCATCTACGAGGGTGGGGCGACCTACTTTTTCCAGACGATCGGCTTCGGGATCGCCGAAGGATCGATCTTCGCGCTGGTCGCCCTCGGCTACACGATGGTCTACGGGATCATCGAGCTGATCAACTTCGCCCACGGCGACGTGTTCACGCTCGGGGCCTTCTTCTCACTGGCGCTGATGCCGGCTTTCGGCCTGACCGAGGGCAAGATCTCGGGTTTCGCGCTGATCCTGCCCCTGCTGGGCCTGTTCGTGATCACGATGCTCTTCTGCGCCGTCGTCAACGTCGCCATCGAGCGCGTCGCGTACCGGCCGCTGCGGCACGCCCCACGCCTGGCGCCGCTGATCACGGCCATCGGCATGTCGGCCTTCCTCGAGGGCGTGATGTTCGTGTGGCGCGGACCGTTCAACCTTCACTACCCCGACTTCCTGCCTGAGTACCAGATCCCGATCGGGGGAGGAGTCACCATCGCGGCCAAGGCGGTCATGGTCATCGTCATCGGCGTCGTCCTGGTCGTCGCCCTGACGGTTTTCATCAACCGATCAAAGCTGGGCAAGGCGATGCGCGCGACCGCTCAGGACCGTGACGCCGCCCAGCTGATGGGCATCGACATCAACCGCACGATCTCGGCGACGTTCTTCATCGGCGCCGCGCTGGCCGGCGCCGGCGGCATCATCTACGGCCTGTACTACAACTCGGTCGCGGCTTTCGACGGCTTCGGTTACGGCCTCATCGCCTTCACCGCCGCCGTCTTCGGCGGCATCGGCAACATCCCGGGCGCGGCGCTGGGCGGCCTGCTCATCGGCATCATCTACTCCATCTCCGACGGCTACTTCTCGGTCGCCTGGACCCAGATCATGATCTTCGGCATCCTGATCTTCGTCCTCGTGTTCAGGCCGACCGGACTGCTCGGCATGCGAGTGCCTGAGAAATGACCCGCCTGCGCGACTTCATGCGGGCCAACCTGCGCAACCCGAACGCCATCGCATACACCCTCATGCTCCTCGGGGCCCTGTCCTTCCCCGCGCTCGTCCAGTTCGCGACCGGCAACAACGGCGATTACCTCGTCGGCCTGGCCGCGGACGGGGGCATCTACATGCTGATGGCGATCGGGCTCAACGTCGTGGTGGGTTTTGCCGGCCTCCTCGACCTCGGCTACGCCGCCTTCTTCGCCATTGGCTCGTACACGTACGCCATCGTGGCTTCGAACCACATGGCCGCCACCCCACTCGGCCATTCACTCCACGTCCCGTTCTGGATCGCCCTTTTCATCGCGATGGTCGTCGCCGCCACCGCCGGCGCGCTGCTCGGAGCGCCGACGCTGCGCCTTCGCGGCGACTACCTCGCCATCGTGACCCTCGGCTTTGGCGAGATCGTGCCGCGGGTCTTCCGCAACGCCGGCGTCTGGACCGGCGGCGTGCCCGGGATCAGCGCGCTCGACGTGCCCACGCTGCCGGGATGGTTCCAGGGCCCGTGGGTCGGCCAGGACTTCGTCTGGGTTCCCGACTTCAGGTTCACCTCGGCCAACCTGACCGCCTACTACGTGCTCATGGTCGTCCTGATCGCATTCGTCGTCTTCCTGGTGCACAACCTCTACAACTCCCGCCTCGGCCGTGCGTGGATGGCGGTTCGCGAAGACGAGACCGCGGCCGCCGCCAGCGGAGTCAACACCGTGACGATCAAGCTCCTGGCGTTCTCGATCGGCGCCGCCACCAGCGGTTTCGCCGGCGCTTTCTACGGCGCCAAGCTCTCGTACGTCAGCTCCGAGAACTTCGGCTTCATCGTCTCGGTGACGGTGCTGGCCATGGTCGTGCTCGGCGGCATGGGCAACATCCCGGGCGCCATGCTCGGCGCCATCGTCCTCTACTTCATCCTCTTCTGGTTGCTGCCGAACGCACCGCAGCAGGTGGAGGCGCTGGCCACGTCGACGGGACTCGACTGGCTGAACCACGCCAACCCGAATGGGTGGCCCGGCATCGCCGAGGAGGTGTCGCGGTCGAAGTACGTCATCTTCGGGATGATCCTGGTCGGCATCATGCTGCTGCGCCCACAGGGTCTCGTCCCCAGCCAGGTCCGCAAGCAGGAGCTGAAGCACGCCGGGCACGAACCAGTCGCCGCCCCGCGGCAGTTCCAGGCCTGACATGCCGGCCATCCTGAGAGTCAGCGGGCTGACCAAGCGTTTCGGCGGCCTGGTCGCCGTCGACAACGTCAGCTTCGAGGTGGCGGCGGGCGAGGTGTTCGCGCTCATCGGACCCAACGGCGCCGGCAAGACGACACTCTTCAACTGCATCACCGGCATCCACAAGCCGACGCTGGGCCACGTCACCTTCGGCGACCGCGACCTGACCGGCTCGCCCCCGCACCGCACGGCGAAGGCCGGGATCGCGCGCACCTTTCAGAACATCAGGCTCTTCGAGTACATGTCGGCGCTCGACAACGTCCGCCTCGGCCACCACTGCCGGATGCAGTCCAAGCTCTGGGACTCCCTGTTGAAGACGCGCAAGGAGCGGCGTGAGGAGAGGGACATCACCGAACATTCGATGGAGCTGTTGGAGCTCGTCGGCCTCGACCGCCAGGCCGAGAACTACGCCCGCAACCTGGCGTACGGGCAGCAGCGGCGCCTGGAGATCGCCCGAGCGCTGGCCACCAATCCCAAGCTGCTGCTGCTCGACGAGCCGGCCGCGGGATTCACACCGCAGGAAAAGGTGGAGCTCATGGAGCTGGTGGGCACGATCCTCCAGCGCGGGATCACGGTCTTCCTGATCGAGCACGACATGCGGGTCGTGATGCAGGCGTCCCAGAGGATCGTCGTGCTGGACCACGGCGAGAAGATTGCCGAGGGCCCGCCTGCCGAGGTGCGCAACAACCAGCGTGTGATCGAGGCCTACCTGGGCAAGTCCGCGTGACGGCCGGCCAAGCCTGATGGCGCTGCTCGAGGTCTCCGGGATCGACGTCTTCTACGGGCGCGTCCAGGCGGTGCGCGGGGCCTCGCTCGAGGTCGATGCCGGCGAGGTCGTCGCCCTGATCGGATCCAACGGCGCGGGCAAGACCACGACCTTGCGTACCATCTCGGGCCTCCTGCACCCGGCACGCGGCACGATCAAGTTCGACGGCAAGGACATCACGCGGACCGAGCCGCAGCGGATCGTGAACCTGGGCATCTGCCAGTCGCCGGAGGGCCGGCGCCTATTCAGCCGGATGACGGTGCTCGACAACCTCGAGATGGGCGCCTACACAAGTCGCAACACGGCCCAGATCAAAGCGGACATGGAGCGCGTCTTCGAGCTCTTCCCGCGCCTGAAGGAACGCCTGCGGCAGATCGCGGGCACGCTCTCCGGTGGTGAGCAGCAGATGGTCGCGATGGGCCGGGCGATGATGGCCAGGCCGAAGCTCCTGATGCTCGACGAGCCGTCGCTCGGCCTCGCCCCGATCCTGGTCGAGACGATCTTCGACATCGTCCGCGAGATCAACTCCCGGGGCACGCCCGTGCTGCTGGTCGAGCAGAACGCTCACAAGGCGCTTGAGGTCGCGAATCGCGGCTACGTCCTGGAGACGGGAGAGATCGTGAAGACGGGCACCGGCAGGGAGCTCCTCGCCTCGGAGGACGTGCAGAGGGCCTACTTGGGCATGTAGCCCGAGCCGATCGGCGCTTATCGCCCCGGCTGGTAGCTCGACACGAACAGGTAGATCAGGACGACGGCGAACGCGCCGTATTCGAGGATCACGTTCCTGGTGAAGCTGTCCTCGACCGTGTGCCTGACCAGGCCCCGGTTGATGTACCAGGCGAACAGCAGCATGACCGCGAACGTGCCCTCATTGACCACCAGGTAGATGGACAGAGCCGTGATCGCCCACGCCAGGAACGTGACGACCTGACCGACGAACAGCGCGAAGGTGAAGGCACGCCGCGGGGCGATCGGCGACCCGTTGATCCGGAAGCCGCGATAGGAAGCCAGGAAGGTGATGGTGAAGATCCACAGGAGCCGGAGGATCGGGTTGAACGGGATGGTCACGACGACCAGGTAGGCGCCCGCCAGGACGAGCACCAGCATCGTCTCCTGCAGCACCAGGTGGCCCCGCTTCTCGGCGTCGCGCAGGCGCAGGTAGTCCAGCCGCGCGGCCAGGATGAAGCCGGCGCCGAACGTCGCCGTCAACACCAGGTACTTCCAGAGCTCCGGCACCAGGAGCGACAGGCCGGCCAGCGTGGTCGCGCCCAGAGCCACTGGAATGTAGTGCTCGATGCGCGGGAACTCCTCGGTGCCGCGCAGGTAACCCAGCAGCGCCGGCGCGGCCACCACGACCAGCCCCAGCGCCAGCCCCCATACCTGGCCCTGTCCGAGCAGCTCCGACTTGAAGCCGAGGGCGATGGCGACCAGGACCACGCCCGCGAAGATCAGAAAGCCCCGGTCGCGTTCGGCTTCGGCGGTCGGGGCCGCGCGTACGGCCTTCTCGGCGGGAGACGGCGGGATCTTCATTTGAACCTTGGCAGTCTACGAGGCTTCGCCGGTCAGGTACCGGCGCGACCGTAGCGGTCGTCGAGGCGGACGACGTCGCTGATCTCAGGTGTCGACACCTCGAAGATGTCCGTGTCCTCCACTGCGGTGAGCCGGTGGCGGGTGCCGGGCCGGATGTGCAGGGTGTCGCCCGCTCGCATGCGGTGCCTGGTCATCACGCCGTCGGGGCCGCCGACCTCGATGTCGACGCTGCCCGCGATGACGTACTGGTACTCATCCTTGCGCTCGTGGTACTGCAGCGACAGCGCCTCTCCCTTGTTGACGTGGAGCACCTTGCCGAGGTAGCGGTCGGTGACCGCCCACCGCAGCTCGTAGCCCCACGGCTTTTCGACCCGGGCGTTCTCCACCCGGCCGAACTCAGGTGGCCGTGACACGAGCTATCAGAGCCGCCGTCAGCATCTCGCCCTCAAGCCGACGATCTCCTCCACGGCCGCCAGGCGCTCCTCGACGGCTTCGCCGGTGGCCGCCTCCGAGTACACCCTGATCAGCGGCTCGGTGCCGCTCGCGCGAAGCAGCACCCAGCTGCCATCGGCGAGATAGAACTTGAAGCCGTCATCCGAGCGGATGCGCTGCACCGGGACGCCGGCCACCTCCTCCGGCTCGTTCTCCTCCAGCTTGGCGAGGATCCGCTTGCGCTCCGTGTCATAGGTCTGGCGGTCCAGATGAAGGTCGTGACGCGCATAGGCGTGCGGCCCGACCCGCTGCTCGAGGTCGGCCAGGATCTGCGACAGCGGCTTGCCGCGCTTGACGATCATGTCCGCGAACAAGAGGCCGACCAGGATCCCATCGCGCTCTGGGATATGGCCGCGGATGCCGAATCCGCCCGACTCCTCCCCGCCCAGCACCGCATCCGTCTCCATCATCTTCGGGGCGACCCACTTGAACCCGACCGGGACCTCGAACACCCTGTCGCCGAACTCCGCGCCGAGCTTGTCGACCATGGCGGTCATGTTCACGGTCTTGACCACCGGTCCGCGCAGGCCGCGAACCTCGAAGAGGTAGAGCATCAGCAGGGCGAAGACCTGAAGCTGGTTGATGAACCTGCCGGTTTCGTCGATGATGCCGACCCGGTCCGCATCTCCGTCGGTGCAGATGCAGAGATCCTGCCCGCCCACCTTCATGAACGCCAGCGCCGAGTCGATGTTGGGGCGGATGGGCTCGGGGCTCATGCCTCCGAACAGCGGGTCGCGCTGGCTGTGCAGCTCGGTGACGTGAGTCCGGCCGCCGCCGATCAGCTCCCCGACGTAGCCGTAACCCGAGCCGTGCATGCATTCGTGGACGATGCGCAGCCCGGCGGCTTTGATGGCGTCGACGTCGACCATGCGCGCGATCTGCGCGTAGTAGGCTGGGCGCGGGTCGTAGACCGTCACCAGGCCCGGGTCCGCCTGCCGGTCGGGCACCGGCACCTCGGGCAGCGCGTTGATGCGGCGCTCGAGCTCGGCGATGACCTCGGCCGGCGCGGAGCTGCCGGTCTCCGGCTTGTACTTGATGCCGTTGAACTGGTAGGGGTTGTGGCTGGCCGTGATCACGGCCGCGCCCGTCGCCTTGCGGTCGATCACCGTCCACGAGGCCGCCTGCGTGGGTGAAGGCCGGTCGAAGATCAGGGTCCGCACGCCGTTGGCGGCGAAGATGCCGGCGACCGCCCGGGCGAAATCGTCGGAGGCGAAGCGGCAGTCGTAGCCGACGATCGCCAGCGGGTCCGGAGTGCGCGACCGCATGAATTCCGCGATGCCCTGGGCGACGCGGCGAACGCTGCCGTAGTTGAAATCGTCGGCGATGACTCCACGCCAACCGTCGGTCCCGAACCTGATTTGCGAGGCAGGCATCCGGCTAAAGGTAACGGGTTTTGCGCGACCGCTTGAGCGCCTCGACGATCTTCTTCACGTCCTGGGCGCGAGATCGAGGGCACACCAGCAAGGCGTCCTCGGTGTCGACGATGATCATGTCCCGGAGTCCGATCGTGGCCACCAACCGCCGGTCGCCGAGGATGAGGCTGCCGTGGGTGTCCACGAGGACCGCCTCCCCCTCCACCGAGTTGCCGCCGGCGTCGGCGCGAACCCGCTCGCCGAGCTCAGCCCAGTTGCCGATGTCCGCCCATTCGAAATCCGCCGGCACGAGCAGCAGGCGATCGGTCTTCTCCATGACACTGCGGTCCACGACCTCGACTGGAAGCCGCCGGTACAGCGCCGCAGCGCCGGCCTCGTCGCCGGCCGCCCGCGCCGCCAGTACCTTGCGCAGCCCGGACAGATGGCGCGGCGCGTGGCGGGCGAGCTGCTCGATGAAGATCTCCACCCGCCACGAAAACCACGCCAGGTTCCAGAAGTAGCCGCCCGCCTTCAGGAAGCCCTTGGCGGTGTCGAGGTCGGGCTTCTCGATGAAACGCCTGACCCGAAGCGTGCCGGCGGCGAGTCGACCCGGCGCATGGATGTAGCCCAGCCCGATGGATGGGAAGGTCGGCTTGAGGCCCACCGTCACCAGGCTCTCGGTGGTGGCGGCGGCGCGGACCGCCGTTCGCACCGCCCGGGCGATCTGAGCCCTGCCGCTCACCACGTGATCCGCCGGCAGGGCCAGCATCACGGCGCTGGGATCGCGCTCGCTCAGCGTCAGGGCGGCCAGGCCGTAGGCGTTGGTCGTGCCGCGCGCCGCCGGCTCCAGGATCAGATGCTCGGCGTCGACTTCGGGAAGGACGGCTTCGATGATCTCCTTTTGGCGTACCTCGGTGAGCACGAAAACCTCGTCCGCCAGGGAGGTCGCCCGGTCATACGTGGCCCGCAGCAGGGGCCGGCCGTGGTCGCCGAGTGGCAGGACGTGCTTGGGCGTGGAACTGCGCGAGCGCGGCCACAGGCGCGTCCCCGCGCCCCCCGCCGGTATGACCGCGATGGTGCGCGTCAAACGGCTCACCCGATATGTTGCGCGAGCTCTTGCGCGAGCTCCTCCGCCCGCGCGGTCGATTCCCATGGCGCATCGATGTCGGTGCGGCCGAAGTGACCGTAGACCGCGGTCTGGCGAAACAGCGGGCGCCTGAGATTCAGCTCCTTGATGATCCCCAGCGGGCTCAGGTCGAAAAGCTTGCTCACGGCGGCCGCGATCACGCCGTCGGGCACGGACCCGGTGCCGAGCGTGTCGATGCGGACCGCCACCGGCTTCACGACCCCGATGGCATAGGAGATCTGCACTTCGCATCGCGTCGCGAGGCCCGCCGCGACGACGTTCTTGGCGACGTGCCGGGCGCCATACGCCCCCGCCCGATCGACCTTGGTCGGGTCCTTGCCCGAGAAACAGCCGCCGCCGTGACGCGCATAGCTGCCATATGAGTCGACCATGGTCTTGCGCCCGGTCAGGCCGGCGTCAGCGACCGGTCCGCCGACGACGAAGCGGCCGGTCGGATTGATGAACGAGCGCAGGCCGCCCTCCCGCAGGCCGGCGGGGATGACCGCGTCGATGACGTGCTTGGCGATGTCGGCGCGAAGCTGCTCGATGTCGATCTCGTCATGGTGCTGGGCGGAGACGACCACGTTGTCCACCCCGGCCGGCCTCCCGTCCTCGCCGTAACGCACGGTCACCTGGACCTTGCCGTCGGGGCGCAGGTAGCTGAGAGTCTTGTTCCGGCGTACCTCCGCCAGCCGGCGGGCCAGCTTGTGCGCGATGGTGATCGGGAGCGGCATCAGCTCGGGGGTCTCATCGCAGGCGAAGCCGAACACCATCCCGGAATCTCCGGCGCCGCCCACGTCGACACCATGGGCGATGTCGGGCGACTGCTCGTCGATGCTCGTGACCACGCCGCAGGTTTCCGCGTCGAAGCCGTACTTGGCCCGCGTGTAGCCGACCTCACGCACCGTCTGGCGGATGATGCGCGGGATGTCGACGTAGCAGTCGGTCGTGATCTCGCCGACGACGATGACCAGGCCGGTGGTGACGATCGCCTCGCAGGCGACTCGGGCCAGCGGGTCCTTGGCCAGGATGGCGTCGAGGATCGCATCAGAGATCTGATCGGCGAGCTTGTCCGGGTGGCCCTCGGTGACCGACTCGGACGTGAACAAGCTGGAAGTCGACATGGCAGTCCTCCACTGAATCACCCGCGCCGGCAAGAACGAGCCGCGGTATCGGGCCCGTCCCCAGGCGCCAGGCTTCATACCTCTGGGACGCCACACATACTAAACCCGTCGCCCCTTCGCGCCGGCGCTCGGGGGGGCTGGCGCAAGCCGCCGTCCCACCGGTCAGCGAAGCTCCAGATAGTGGATTCCGGAATGACGGAAGAGCCTGGAACCACGCTGCGACAGGAGCGCCACCGTCGCCGCCCGCGATGCCTCCATAACCGTCTCCAGGTGCTCGCGCTTCATCTCCCAGGTCGCGGTCGGAGCGGTGATCGGACACAGGACGACGATCCGCGCGCGCTCGCGGAGGCGCTCGTAGTCGCTGAGCATCTGGTGATGCAGCGACAGCTGGAGGGTGCGGGCGATCAGCTCGGGAAGGCTGTTCGGCACCAGCTCGTACTCCCCGCCCCCCATCAGGCTGATGGCGAGAACCTCCTTGGCCCCATCGTCGACGGCGGTGTTGAGAGGCGTGTTGTCGACGACGCCGCCATCCAGGTGCTCGCGGTCGTTGATGCGGACCGAGGGAAACAGGCCGGGGATGGCGGTCGACGCGAGCAGCGCCGGGGTCAACTCTCCCGAGCGGAAAACCGCCGGCCGGCCGGCATTCAGGTCGGTGGCGACCACGGCGAGGGGAACCCGCATCTGTTCGAAGGTCGTGATGCCGGTGAGCGCCTGCGCCCGCTCGATCAGACGCCGCACGTTCTGCTGCGGAAACGCGCTCAGCTGGTCGCGCTTGATGCCCGAGAGGATGACCCCGAGGGGATGGGCGTGGAACACCTCGATCGCCTGGCGCGACATCCAGACCTCGCGCAGCATCATCGTCCCGGCGAGTGACGGGTAGGCCGCGATCGCGCTCCCGTTCAGGGCGCCGACGCTGGTACCGACCACGGCGGCGGGCGCCTCCACCCCCGCCTCGAACAGCCCCTGCAGGACCCCGACCTGGGCGGCGCCTCGGGCGCCGCCACCGCCCAGCACCCACGTGCGCCGAGCGGGCCTGAAGATGCTAGGCCCCTCTCCCATCCGGGGTGAGAGGCGCGAATCCCGCCGGCGTCACGTCCCCTCTTCCCAGGAGGTCAGGTAGCGCTGCTGCTCCTCGGTGAGGGTGTCGATCTCGATCCCCATCGCCTTGAGCTTGAGACGCGCCACCTCGGCGTCGATCTCCGCCGGCACGTCGTACACCTTGCGCTCGAGGCTCTTGGCGTTCTGCGCCACGTACTCGGCGCACAGCGCCTGGTTGGCAAAGCTCATGTCCATGACCGCCGCGGGGTGGCCCTCGGCCGCGGCGAGGTTGATGAGCCGGCCCTCCGCCAGCACGTGAAGCCGGCGGCCGCCGCCCACCTTGTACTCCTGCACCGAAGGCCGGACCTGGCGCACGCCGGTGGCGAGCTCATCGAGGGCCTTCAGGTTGATCTCCGAGTTGAAGTGACCGGAGTTGGCGAGGATCGCCCCGTCCTTCATCACCTCGAAGTGCTTGCGATCCAGCACGTTCAGGTCGCCGGTGACGGTGACGAAGATGTCGCCCTGGCGAGCCGCCTCGTCCATCTTCATGACCCGGAAGCCGTCCATCGCCGCCTCGAGGGCCTTCACCGAATCCACCTCGGTGACGACGACATCGGCGCCGTGACCCTTGGCCCTCGACGCCAGCCCGCGGCCGACCCAGCCGTAGCCCGCGACCACGAAGGTCTTGCCGGCGAGCAGGACGTTGGTCGCCCGGATGATGCCGTCGATGGTCGACTGCCCGGTGCCGTAGCGGTTGTCAAACATGTGCTTGGTGTCGGCCTCGTTGACCGCGACGATCGGGTAGCGCAGCACGCCGCGGTCGGCCATCGCGCGCAGCCTGACCACGCCGGTGGTCGTCTCCTCGGTGCCGCCGATGACCTCGGCGAGCTGCTCCTGCCGCGACTTGTGCAGCACCGATACGAGGTCGGCGCCGTCGTCCATGGTGAGCGCCGGCCGGTGGTCCAGCGCGGCCTCGATGTGCTGGTAGTAGGTGTCGTTGTCCTCACCCCTGATGGCGTAGGTCCTGATCGCGTGCTGCGAGGCCAGTGCGGCGGCCACGGCGTCGTTGGTCGAGAGCGGGTTGGACGCGCACAGCGCGACGTCGGCGCCGCCGGCCTTCAGCGTCAGCATCAGGTTTGCGGTTTCGCTGGTGACGTGAAGGCAGGCGGCGACCTTGAGCCCTTTGAGCGGCTGCTCTTTCTGGAAACGCTGCCGGATTAGGGTCAGGACGGGCATCTCCCGCGCCGCCCAATCGATGAGGTCCTGGCCGGGCGCGGCCAGGTTGAGGTCTTTAACGTCGCTGCCCTTGGCGCTTGCTTTCAACGGTGGTTCGTCTCCTCAGTAAATGACTTCACTAACGACCTCGATGCCGGGGAGCCGCTCACGGCCTCCCAGCTCCTCGAGCTCGACCAGGACGTGCACCCCGATCGGCACTCCTCCCAGCTTGCGGATGAGCTCGACGGCGGCCGCGGCGGTGCCGCCGGTGGCCAACACATCATCCACGATCAGCACCTTCTCGCCGGGTCGGACCGCGTCCTCGTGGATCTCCAGGCGGTCCGTCCCGTACTCGAGCTGGTAGGCCTGGCTCACCGTCTTCCAGGGGAGCTTGCCGGGCTTGCGGATGGGGATGAACCCGGCTCCGAGGCCCAATGCGACCGCCCCGCCGGGAATGAACCCTCGCGCTTCGATCGCCGCCACCGCGTCGGGCGGCCGGCCCGACCAGTGGCCGCAGACCAGGTCGACGACCTGCTTGAAGATGACCTTGTCCGCCAGCAGGGGCGTGATGTCCCGGAAGACGATGCCCGGCTGCGGGAAGTCCACGACGGCACGAATTAAGGCCTTCATGGTCTCTTGGGGGATGGTCATACGACCTGGCGGAAGTAGTCCAGGGTCCGGCCGAGTCCCTCCTCCAGGCCCACCTCGGGCTTCCACCCCAGCAGCGTCCGCGCCCTGGTGATGTCGGGGCGGCGCTGCTTCGGGTCGTCGACCGGAAGCTCCCGGTACACGATCTTGCTGTCGGAGCGCGCCAGGCGCACGATGATCTCCGCCAGCTCGAGGATCGTCACCTCCTGGGGATTGCCGAGGTTGACCGGCAGCTCGTCGGCCCGCTCGAGCACGGCCAGCACGCCGCGGACGAGATCCGAGACGTAGCAGAGGCTGCGCGTCTGCGAGCCGTCTCCATACACGGTGAGCGCCTCACCCCGGAGCGCCTGGGCCATGAAGTTGGGCACGGCGCGGCCGTCCTGCACGTGCATGCGCGGCCCGTGGGTGTTGAAGATGCGCACGATTCGCGTGTCCACGCCGTGCGCGCGGTGGTATGCCATCGCGAACGCCTCGGCGCAGCGCTTGGCCTCGTCATAGCAGCCGCGAGGCCCGATCGGATTGACATTTCCCCAGTAGGACTCCGGCTGGGGATGCACGAGCGGATCGCCGTAGACCTCTGAGGTGGAGGCGAGCAGGAAGGTGGCGTTCTTGGCCCGCGCCAGGCCGAGCAAGTTCATCGTCCCCAGCGTGCCTACCTTCAGGGTGTGGATCGGGTTGGCGTCGTACTGCGGAGGCGACGCCGGCGACGCGAAGTGCAGGACGTAACGCACGTCGCCCTCGACCACCACCTCCTCGTTGACGTTGGCCTGGCGAAATTCGAAGCCCGGCCGGCCGGCGAGCGAACGCAGGTTGTCAGGCGAGCCGGTGATGAAGTTGTCGAGGGCGAGCACGCACATTCCCTTGTCGAGAAGCGCTTCGCAAAGATGCGAGCCGATGAACCCGGCCCCGCCCGAGACGACGGCTCTCGGTCCGGCCTTGGCGACGTGCGGCCTACTCGCGGCCGATCCCCCGGTACGTGAAGCCGAGATCGCGCATCGTCGGCGGGTCGTAGATGTTGCGGCCGTCGACGACCACCGGCGTGCGCATCGAATGCTTGACCCGCTTGAGGTCGAGGCGGCGGAACTCGTTCCACTCCGTGACCACGACCAGCGCATCGGCGCCGGCCGCCAGCGTGTACGGGTCGCTTGGATATTCGATCTCGGGCAGCACCGCGTGGGCGCCGCGCATGGCGGCCGGGTCGTAGGCCCGCACGATGGCGCCGGCGGCCAGCAGCACCCGGGCGATGTCCAGGCTCGGCGCTTCGCGAAGGTCGTCGGTGTTGGGCTTGAACGCGAGCCCCAGCAGGCCGATCACCCGCCCGTTCAGCTCCTCGAGGCACTCCCGCAGCTTGTCGACGACCAGCATCCGCTGGTCGCGGTTGATGTCCATGACCGCGTGCAGCAGCTCCGGGTGGTAGTCGAAACGCTCGGCGAGAGCCGCCAGCGCCTTGACGTCCTTGGGGAAACATGAGCCGCCGTAGCCGATGCCGGCGTCGAGGAAGCTGGGCCCGATGCGCTTGTCCAGGCCCATGCCTTCGGCGACGAGCTTGGCGTCCGCGTCGACGCGTTCGCAAATGCGCGCGATCTCGTTGATGAACGAGATCCGGGCGGCGAGGAACGCATTGGAGGCGTACTTGACCATCTCCGCCGTGTAGATGTTGTGTGTGATCAGGATCGGGGCGTCCAGCGGTTCATAGAGCTTCGCCACGCGCTCCGCCGCCTCCCGGTCGTGGCCGCCGATCACGACGCGGTCCGGGTGCATGAAGTCCTGGATCGCGGAACCCTCGCGCAAGAACTCGGGGTTGGACACCACGTCGGCGCGGTGGGTCCCGTTGCGCTCGCGGAGGACTCGCGACACCATGTCACCCGTCAGCGGCGGCACGGTGGACTTGTTGACGACGACCAGCGGCCCGTCCATCGAGTCCGCGATTGAATTCGCGGCCGACTCCACGTAGGAAAGGTCGGCCTCGCCGCCTTCACCTTCCGGCGTGCTGACCGCGATGATCGCGTACTCGGCCCCGGACATCGCCTCCGGGTACGACGTCGTGAACCGCAAGCGCCCGGCGGTCGCGTTTCGCTCCACCAGCTCGTTCAGTCCGGGTTCGTAGAACGGCACCCGGTGGCGGTTCAGCTCGTCGATCTTTTCGCGGTTGACGTCCACCACCATCACGTCGTTGCCGAGGTCCGCGAGGCAGGCGGCGGTGGTCAGGCCGACGTACCCCGCGCCGATGACCGCGACTTTGCTCAAAACAGCGCCGATTATCTCAATACCGCCTGATAGGCGGCGATCGTGCGGCGCGCGGCCTTGAGCCAGCTGAACGACTTCGCGCGCTCGAGCCCGGCACGCCGCCAGCGCTCGGGTCCGGCGGCCATCGCCGCCGCGGCGCGGCCGAGGGCCTCTGCGTCACCGTCGTCCACGAGCTCGCCGGCCGCATCGACGACTTCGGGCAGACTCGAGTTCCGGTACGCGGCCACGGGGCAGCCACAAGCCATCGCCTCGAGGCATGGCAGGCCGAACCCCTCGTAGCGGCTCGGGAGCATGAAGCAGCCGGCGGCCGTGTACAGATCGGCCAGCTCCGAATCGTCAACGCGACCGAGCATGCGGGCCCCGGGCATGGTCGGAGGCGCCTGCCGCCCGGGATTGCCGGCGATCACGAGCTCCAGCTGCGCCTGCGTGCGCCGAGCCGCGGCCCAGGCGCGCAGGAGCGCCGAGGGATCCTTGCGCGCGTCCAGGGCGCCAACGAAGAGCAGATAGCCCGGCTCGACACCCCAGCGCCCGCGGACGCGATCACCCGCCCCCCGCCTCGGCTCGAACGCCGGGGCGGCGGCTTCCGGCACCACCGTCACGCGTTGCGGATCCACGCCGCCGAACCGGGCCGCGTCGGCCGCCGTCGCCTTCGAAACCGCAAGCACGGCGTCGGCTCGCTTGAGCAGTCGCTTGCCCAGCCAGAAGCGCAGGCGTTCACCGCGCATCCGCGGGCCTCCCCACGCCCACGGAATCAGGTCGTGAAGGGTGACCACCAGCGGGCACGGCGACCGTCCTGGAAGCCGCAGATCGATGGCGTGATAGACGTCCGGGCGAATCCGCTCCAGGTCCGAACCCAGAGCGACCGCTTCTTCATAGGCTGCCAGCTGGCCGCGGTATCGCCGTCGCGAGCCGGCCAGGCGGTAACGGCCCGGCGCCAGAGCGGGTTCGGGCAGGCCCACATCGAGCAGCAGCGTGAGGTTGGAATCGAAGCCGGCGGCGATCAGACCGCCGAGCAGGCCCTTGCCATAGGAGCCGACGCCACGACCGGCGCTGGGTCCCTGCAGAGGCCGCATGTCCAGCAGCACCGAGGGCCCGTCTGCTGCCTTGCGGGTGTGCCGGCTCGCCTCTTTGCTCAATCTGGGGATGAGGCCATCAGTCGAGCCATCATAATTTGGCCGCCATGGGCCCCCTGGACCTTGTCGTCGTCGGCGGCTGCGGCCACGTCGGCCTGCCGCTCGCGCTGGCGCTGGCCGACTGCGGCTACCAGGTGGGCATCGATGACGTCGACGCGGCCAAGGTGGAGCAGGTGAGGTCGGGGAGCGTGCCCTTCCTGGAGAAGGGAGCGGCGGAGCTGCTCGGGACGCTCCTACCGAGCGGGCGCCTCGAGCTGGCTTCGGACCCGAGCCTGCTCGAACGCACCGACACCATCATCCTGGTCATCGGGACGCCGATCGACGAGTTCATGAACCCGTCGGTGCGGATCTTCGAGAGGGTGCTCGATGATCTCGTGCCCCACCTCAAGGACGGCTGCCTCGTCGTGCTCCGGTCGACCGTGTTCCCGGGCACCACCGAGTCGGTGGAGCGGCGGCTGCGCGCCGCCGGCATCGAGGCGGAGGTGGTCTTCTGCCCGGAACGGATCGCCGAAGGCCATGCCCTGGAGGAGCTTCGGACTCTGCCTCAGCTGGTCGGGGCCTCTTCCGATACCGCCTTCGAGAGGGCGAGCCGCCTGTTCCAGCGGTTGGGGGTCGCCGTCGTCCGCACCACGCCGCTCGAGGCGGAGCTCGCGAAGCTTCTCACCAACACCTGGCGCTACATGAAGTTCGCGATCGCCAACCAGTTCTTTCAGATCGCCCACCGTTCGGGCCTCGACTACAACCGTGTGCTGGACGCCATCCGCCACGACTACCCGCGAGCCGCCGACCTTCCGGGTCCCGGCTTCGCCGCCGGGCCGTGCCTGTTGAAGGACACGATGCAGCTGTCCGCATACACGCCCGATCATTTCCCGATGGGTCAGGCCGCGATGCAGATCAACGAAGGCTTGCCCAACTACATCGTCGACACCATCAACTCCCGCCGGCCTCTGTCGGGGCGCACCGTCGGGATACTCGGCATGGCCTTCAAGGGCGAGTCCGACGACCCGCGCGCGTCGCTCAGCTACAAGCTGCGTAAGCTGGCGGCCTTCAAGGGGGCGCGCGTGATGTGCACCGACCCGTACGTCGAAGATCCCTCTTTCGAGCCGCTGGAGAAGGTGCTGCGGGAAGCTGAGGTGCTGGTGATCGCCGCCCCCCATCGCGCATACCGATCACTCGAACTGGACGGGCGCGAGGTGGTCGACATCTGGGGCATCACGGGACCAATCCGGTTGTGAGTGGGAACCCGGATGGTGCCCTCGCATCGCGCGCCGGCGGCGTCGAGGGCGCTTGAAAGTCCTGGTCACCGGCGCCGCCGGGTTCATCTGCGGCTACCTCGTCGCCGAGCTGCTCCACGCCGGGCACGAGGTCGTCGGGGTTGACAACTTCAGCAAGTACGGGCCGGTCAAGCGCGGCCACGACACCGATCCGCGGTACCGGCTGGTCGAGGGCGATGCCAAAGACGCGGCGCTCCTGACCGAGCTCGCCGTGGACTGCGACCACCTGGTCGCGGGGGCGGCGATGATCGGCGGGATCTCCTACTTCCATGAGTTTGCGTACGACCTGCTGGCCGAGAACGAGCGGATCTGTGCGGCCACGTTTGACGCGGCGATCACCGCCCGTCGACTCGGACGGCTCCGGAAGATCACCGTGCTCTCGAGCAGCATGGTGTTCGAATCGGCGGCGGTCTTCCCCACCCCGGAGGAGGCCGCGCTGACGAGCCCGCCTCCACGATCGACGTATGGATTCCAGAAGCTGGCGACCGAGTATTTCGCCCATGGCGCGCACGAGCAATACGGCCTGCCGTTCACGATCGTGAGGCCCTTCAACTGCGTCGGCATCGGAGAGCGGCGGGCCCTGCGCGACCATCAGGTCATGAGCGGGAACGTCAAGCTGGCGATGAGCCACGTGGTCCCGGACCTGTGCCAGAAGGTGCTCAAGGGCCAGGCGCCGCTTCACATCCTCGGCGACGGCCACCAGGTGCGGCACTACACCTACGGCGGCGACCTGGCGCGCGGCATCCGCCTCGCGATGGAATCCGAGAAGGCCGTGAACGAGGACTTCAACATCTCGACCGCGCGTTCGACGACGGTGCATGAGCTGGCGGAGGTCATCTGGCGCAAGGTGCACGGTCCCGACCGCGCGCTGCGGCTGGTCTCGGACCCGCCGTACGAGCACGACGTGAAGCTGCGAGTGCCCGACGTGCGCAAGGCCCGCGAGGTCCTCGGCTTCGAGGCCACGACGTCGCTCGAGGAGATGCTCGACGAGGTGATCCCGTGGATTCGCGAAGAGATCCAGGCCGGACGGATCTGAGCGCGGTCACACCGGCGCTCAGCGTCGTCATCCCCGTCTACAACGAGGGCGAGAACGTGGTGCCGACGCTTCGCCGCCTCGTCGAGCGCTCTCGGACCCGGCCTCTGGAGGTGCTGGTCGTGCACGACTTCGACGAGGACACGACCGTCCCGGTGGTCAGGCGGCTGCAATCGGAGATGCCCGAGCTGGGCCTGCACCGCAACACCCTCGGCCGGGGCGTCCTCAACGCCATGAAGTCGGGCTTGCGGGCGGCGAGAGCGCCCTACGTGCTCATCACCATGGGCGACGGCTCCGACGACGCGAGCGACATCGATCCCATGTATGAGCTGGCCCGTGGCGGAGCCGACGTCGTCGCGGGCTCGCGCTACATGCGCGGCGGCCGCCAGCTCGGCGGCCCGCTCCTCAAGCGGACGCTGTCACGGGCGGCCGGCCTTTCCCTTCACTGGTTGGGCGGCGTCCCGGTGCACGACGCGACGAGCAACTTCCGGCTCTACTCCAAGCGCCTCCTGAACCGGGTCACGATCGAATCGACCGGCGGGTTCGAGCTGGGCCTCGAGCTGACCGTGAAGGCTCACCTGCTCGGGATGCGCGTCGCGGAGGTGCCGACCACCTGGCGGGATCGCACGGCGGGTCAGAGTCGTTTCCGGCTGTGGCATTGGCTGCCCCGCTACCTGCACTGGTACCGCCGTGGGCTCGCGGGACGTTTCAGGACGAGGCGATGACCGTTTCGAGCGCCTTCGGACGAAGAGCTACGCGGAGGGGCTGCCTTTGGGGTCCCCGCGACCCGGGCGCGGGAGGGCCTCCTCCGCCGTGCCGTCAAGCGGCCGGTAGTTCTTCTTGTAGTACTCCCAGTACTCCCCCGACTTGAGCGGCCGCCACCACTCGGGATGCTCCTGGTACCAGCGCGCTGTCCGCTGCAACCCCTCGGCCAGGGTGACCTTCGGCTCCCATCCCAGCTCCGTGATCCGCGCGATGTCGAGCGCGTAGCGGTAGTCGTGGCCGGGGCGGTCGGCGACGTACTGGATGAGGCTCCTCGGCTTGCCGATGATGTCGAGCACGGCCTCGGCGACCTGCTTGCCGCTGGTCTCAGCCCCCGTGCCCACGTTGTAGACCCCGCCCACCGGGGCCTCGTGCAGCACCCGGTCGATGGCGCGGCAGTGGTCCTCGACGTAGATGTAGTCGCGCACGGCTGAACCGTCGTTGTACAGCGGCAGCGGCAGGTCGTCGATCGCGTTCGTGATCAGCACCGGCACGAGCTTTTCGGGGTACTGGTAAGGGCCGTAGTTGTTGGATCCGCGTGTCACCAGGAGCGGCAGCCCGAAGCTTTCCGCGTACGCACGGGCGATGTGCTCGCCGCCGGCCTTGCTCGCGGAATAGGGACTTCGCGGACGGATCGCGTCGTCCTCTCGTGAGCGGCCGTGGGCCACGTCGCCGTAGACCTCGTCGGTGCTCACCAGCAGGAAGACCTCGTGGCCGTGCTGGCGCGCGGCCTCGCACAGCACGGCGGTCCCGCGCACGTCGGTTTCGATGAACGCGAACGGATCCATGAGCGAGCGGTCGACGTGGGTCTCGGCCGCGAAGTTGACGATCGCATCGGACTGCGCGGCCAATGAGTTGACGAGCTCCGCGTCGCAGATGTCGCCGTGAACGAATCTGTAACCGGGCTGGCCCTCGAAGTCGACGAGGTTCGCGAGGTTCCCCGCATAGGTGAGCTTGTCCAGCACGGTGATTTGCACATCCGGGCGGGTGGAGCGGAGCAGGCGCACGAAGTTGGAGCCGATGAAGCCCGCCGCTCCGGCGACCAGGAGCCGCTTGGGGGAACGGGTCACTTGATCGGAGTACCCGCCGTCCAGTCGTATCCGATCGCGGGATCGTCGTGCGGGATGCGACCCTCGTCCTCGGGCGAGTAGACGCTGGAGGTGATGTAAAGGAGGTGGCTCAGCTCGAGCGCCCGGCAGCCATGCGCCACGCCGGGCGGGATCTTCAGGCAGGCCGGCTGCCGGTCGCCCATGAGGAACTCCATCAGCCGGCCCCTGGTCGGTGAACCGTCGCGGGTGTCGTAGAGGGCGACCTTGACCGCCCCGATCACGTACCACCAGTCCGTCTGCCGCTGGTGGATGTGCCAGGCCTTGGCGCTGCCTGCATACATCAGCGAGTGGCTCCACTGGCCGAAGCGCTCGAAGAAATCGTCGGTCTCGCGGATCACCTCGCGGAAGAAGCCGCGCTCGTCCGCGTGCGTGACCAGCTCCTTGAGCACGACTCCCTCGATGGTCACCGGGGTCACCTCAGGGCTCCCGGTTGGCGCCGTGCGCGCGCACGAAGTCGTGGACCGCGTAATAGGCGTTCATCGACTCCCCGGCATCGCCCCAGAAGCCCTCGAGCACGTCGTACTCCATGAGGCCGTGATCCAGGTACCAGTTGTTGACGTCGGTGATCTCCAGCTCGCCCCGGCCGGAAGGCTGGAGCTCGGGCAGCACCTGCCATACCGTCTCGTCATAGAAATAGACACCGGTGACCGCGAATTCACTTGGCGGGTGCTCGGGCTTCTCGAGGATGCGCTCGATCCGGCGGTCGCCATTGATCTGAGCCACGCCCAGGTGCCTCAAATGCTCCGGGTCTGATTCGTGCGAGAGCACGACGCGAGCCCCGCGCTCCTGCCGACGAAAGGCTTCGACGCAGTGCCGGATCGACCGCTCGAAGATGTTGTCGCCGAGCAGGACGACCGTGCGGTCGCCACCCACGAACCTCTCGGCGAGGCTCAGCGCCTCGGCGATGCCGCCCGGCTTCTCCTGGTACGCGTAGAAGAGGCGATCGATGCCGAACTCCTGCCCGTTGCCCAGGAGCCGGAGGAACTCCCCCGCGTGGGTGCCCCCGGTGACGAGCATCATCTCCGAGACGCCGGCCTTGACCAGGGCTTCGATGGCGTAGCTGATCATCGGCCGGTCGTAGATCGGGAGCAGGTGCTTGTTGGTGATGCGTGTCAGCGGATGCAGCCGGCTGCCGGTACCGCCCGCGAGGATGACTCCCTTCATTCGATCCCGGATTCTACTGGCGAGCGCCAGCCCACCTATGCTTCGGGAAGATGGCGGGAGATCCCGGAGGCCTCAGCGCTCCACCGCCCCAGACGCGCTTTTCGGCGGACGGATTCTGGTGGTGGGACGGGGCGGAATGGAAGCCGGCGCTGTCCCAGGACCGCCTGTGGCGTTGGAACGGGCAGGCCTGGGAACCGGCCGGCGGCATTCCCGCCACGGGGTCCCGAACGGGCGCGGCCGTGGCGATCGGGATCACGGTGGCGGTCTTCGCCGGAGTCCTGGTCCTGGTGTCGATCCTCGTCATGGTCGTCCTGTACACGATGGGGGCTCAGATCTCGAACATCTTCTCCAACGTGGCGGCCGCGCTCGGCTCCCCGCCCTAGTGAGATCCCTCTAGAGCAACCACAACCAGGACCCCGAAAGCGGGTGGGCCACAAGTTGTTGTGGCAGACTGGCCGCGACACAAGCCATGCCCCGACCCGACAACTGGCCCCGCACCATCCTCCACGTCGACCTCGACGCCTTCTACACCTCGGTGCATCAGCGGGACGACCCCAAGCTCCGCGGGATCCCGGTGGCCGTCGCGGGGCGCTCGCGCCGGGCCGTGGTCATGGGGGCGTCATACGAGGCGCGGGCGTTCGGCGTGCGCTCGGCGATGCCCCTGCATGAGGCCCTGCATGCCTGCCCCCAGCTGATGGTCGTCACCCCGGACGGGTCTCGATATCGCGAGGCCAGCCGGGTAGTGCACCAAATCTTCCGGCGCTACACGTCGCCGGAGCTGGTCGAGGGCGTCGCTCTCGACGAGGCGTACCTGGACGTGACCGCCCGCACGCGGCATGGGACCTCGAACGCCGATGAGGTGGCGCGACGCATCAAATTTCAGATCCATACCGAGGTGGGTCTGACCGCCTCGGTGGGCGCCGCCACTTCGAAGCTGGTCGCCAAGGTGGCGAGCGGAACCCGCAAACCGGACGGCCTGGTCCTGGTGCCGCCCGAGTCCGAGGCTGACTTTCTCGCCCCCCTCCCCATCGGCGTCATCCCCGGCCTCGGCCCCAAGACGGAAGAGAGGCTTTTGGCCATGGGCCTACGCACGGTCGGCGAGCTCGCCGCCTACGAGACGCAGCGGCTCGTGCAGGCGCTCGGCGTCGGAGGCGCGGTCCTGCAGCGGCTCGCTCAGGGACGCGACCGATCGCCGGTGGACGGCAGCAAGCCGGCCAAGACCATCTCCGCCGAGACGACTTTCGAGGCGGACGTGAGTGATCGCGAGCAGCTCGAAAGGGCGCTCCGAGAGCTGACCGATCGCGTGGCCGAGAGGCTCAAGGCCGACGGCGTGCGCGCCCGCACCGTCTACGTGAAGCTGAAGCTTCCGGATTTCAAGCTGGTGAGCCGCCAGGTGAGCCGGACGAGCCCGACCGACGACGTCGAGACGATCTTTCGCGCCGCCCGCTCGGCGCTGGAGAAGTCCCACGTGGAGTCGAGGCCGGTGCGGTTGATCGGCGTGGGCCTGTCTGGGCTCGAGCACCCTGCGCCCGACCTGCAGCTGACGCTGTTCGATTAGGCGGCGTCCGGTCGACGACCGGACGGGGCAGGGCGGCGATGACCTCCCCGACCGTCGTCCAGCCAAGATTCTCCTGCGCCCGCTTGATGAGAGCGCGAAACACCATCGCCGTGGCGCGGGCGTCGCCCAGGGCGGCATGCGCGGGCGTGATGTCCAGAGCGAGCTCCTCAACCAGGCGCGCCAGCCCGGGAGTCTGGCCCTTCGGCAGGTCGAGGACCAGCCTGGCCAAGGCTGACGTGTCGATGATGGGGTGTTCGAGCGGGCTTTCGAGTCCACGGCCGACGAGCCAGGTGTCGAACGCATCGTGACTGTGCTCGACCAGGACCGCCCCGTAGGCGAAGCGGAGGAAGGCCCGGCGCGCATCCCGGAACTCGGGCGCGCCGATGAGCATCGATCGGTCAATGTGATGCCGCTTGCGCGCGTAAGGGTTGATCGGGGCGCGGCAGTCGACGAGCGTGTCGAAGAAGGAGAGCGGACCCTCCAAGCGGAACCGCTCGGCGCCGATCTCGAGCACGAGAAAGGGCGAATTGCCGGTGGTCTCCACGTCCAGCGCGACGAACTGGGCGGCCTCGAGCCTGGTCTGGGGACCCAGCTCTGGCGCGTCGACCGCGATCGCTTCCCAGGCGACGGGCTGCGCCGCGCCGCGCGGTTTGAGGAACAGCGGCTTGGAGCTCATCGGGCCAACGCGAGCGCGCGCCTCGCCCACGAGATCTCGCTCTTGGTCACCGCGCGCAACAGCAGGGCGGCGCCCGCATAAACCGCCACGCCGGCCCCGATCGGGATGGCGATGGCCGCGCCGCCAAGGTCGCGGAGGGGGAACACGGCCAAACCCATGACGAGGCCGGCGAGGACGACGCGCCAACTCAGCTGCAGCACAGGTACGCGGCCGATGTGACGGGCGGTCAGCACCCAGCCGGCGACGCCAAGCACGATCTCGGTCACGACGGTCGCCCAGCTGGCGCCGATGTAGCCGAACGCCGGAATCAGGGCGAGGTTCAGCGCGACGTTGGCGACCAGGCTCCAGCCCGCGGCCCACGTGAACGACGATTGGCGGTCGGAGGCGCTCAGGGCGCCGATGAACGCGTTGTTGGCGAAACCGATGCTCAGGGCGAGCGCCAGGATGCGCAGCGCGGGCGCCGAGGGTCCGTACAGATGCAGCGCGGAGGTCAGTGGTTGGGCGAGCACGAAGATGCCCACCGACATCGGCCAGCCGATCAGGAACAGCGCCTTGAAGAATCGGCTCACGGCGTCGATCTGCTCGGTCGGGCGCTCGCGGTGATACACGGAAAGGACCGGAAACACGACCGACAGAAAGGTCATCGGGATGAACAGCAGGGCCTCGAAGGGCTTGTAGGCCGCGCCGTACCAGCCGGCCTCGACATGCGGCCGGAGGGCATACACGATCGGCTGGTCGATCCTGAAATAGAGGATGGTCAGGACGAACGTGAGGGCGAAGGGAAGGCCCTGCCAGAGCCAGGCTCGCAGCAGCGCCGGCTCGAACCGCCAGCCGATCACCGCGATCCGCTTGAGCGCCAGCACGATCGCGAAGTAGAAGCAGCTGAAGGCGTATTGGGCCGCGTACGCCCACAGGAAGTACGTGACGCCTCGGCCCGTCTTGATGCCGATGAGCACGAGGCCGAGCAGCACCACGCTCTCGAGCACCACGGCGATGGCCTCGAAGCCCAGCTGCTGGACCGCGTACAGGGCGTTGCGGAGCAGCGTCGAGTAGGAGGTCAACACCATGAGCACGAAGCCGGGCACGAGCAACTCACCCAGCCCGGCGAGGGCGAGCACGGCGGCCAGCAGGACCAGGCTCACAACCGACATCAGGAGCCGGATCGACATAATGTTTCGGAGGTACCGCTGGATCTCGTTCGAATGGCGGGCGCCCTCGCGGACGAACAGGACGTTGAACCCCAGGTCCAGGACCACGCTGACGATCGCCGTGTAGTTGACCAGGGTCGTGAAGGTGCCGTAAGGAGCCGCGCGGAGGTGGTTCAGCATGGCGATGACGGTGACCAGCGCGATCACGCGCCCCACGACCTTGGCGGCGAGGACGATGACGGTGTTTCGGAGCGCCCGCGAGCCGAGCCCGGCGGTCGCCGCCGGCAGGTCGGAGGCTGGGTCGTGATCTGACAACTTCGCCAAATCCTAATCCCCGGTCGAGGGCGCTATCGGCGGCGGCGCCGCCCGGCCGCACTCCGGTGGCAGCCGCACCGAGCCCCCCGGCCGGGTGGATTTGGGGAGGGCTCGCGCTCCGGGGGCGCGCGATCACGGAGCTGGGATCCGCCCTGGACGGGGAGCACCGTTAGACTCCTCGGCCAATGGCTGAGCGAATCCGGATCCTCAGTGGCATGCGTCCGACCGGACGTTTCCACCTGGGCAATTACCTCGGCGCCGCCAAGAACTGGGTCGACCTCCAGAAACAGTACGAATGCTTCTACTTCGTCGCTGACTACCACGCCCTGACCACGGAGCCCGACGGCCACACCGTCGAGAGCAAGATCTTCGATCTGACCGCGGACCTGATCGCGGTCGGGCTCGACCCCAGCCGCAGCGTGATCTATCAGCAATCCAAGGTCCCGGAGGTCGCTGAGCTCTCCCTGCTGCTCTCCATGGTCACGCCGCTGAGCTGGGTCCTCCGCACCCCGACCTTCAAGGAGATGGCGAAAAAGCATCCCGACAACGTGAACCTCGGGCTGCTCTCCTACCCCGTCCTCCAGGGCGCCGACATCGTCCTCGTCAAGGGCGCCGGCGTGCCCGTCGGCAAGGATCAGCTGCCTCACCTGGAGCTCATCCGCGAGGTCGTGCGCAAGTTCAACCGCACCTACGCGCCCGTCTTCCCCGAACCTCGCGCCCTCCTCACCGAGGCGCCGCTCATCAAGGGCACGGATGGCAAGCAACGAATGTCGAAGACCGTCGGCAACGTCGTCGGCGTGACCGACGAACCCGAGGTCCTGCGTAAGCAGGTCCTCTCCATGGTCACCGACGTCAAGCGCATCTACAGGACCCAGCCCGGTCATCCCCGCACCTGCAACGTGTGCGCCCTGTACAAGTTCTTTTTCGACGACTGGCAGCACTACTGGGATCTGTGCCGCAGAGCCCAGATCGGATGCCACGACAAGAAGAAACTCCTGGCGGAGCGCATGATCGAGAAGTTCCGTCCGTTTCGCGAGCTCCGGGCCGAGCTCGGCCCGGAACAGGTCGGCGGGATCCTCGAGCAGGGCAGCGAAACAGCCAGGGCCGTCGCGCGCCAGACCATGGCCGAGGTGCGCCAGGCGATCGGCCTGCCGGCCCCGCGCTGAAAACGTTAGGACGATTAGAATTCTGGCCGGATGGCAGACGCCTCAGCGCCGCAGCAGCTCACACGACGAACCTTTCTCGGTTGGTGGATGGCCATGCTCATGACGGCGACGGTCGTCACCGGACTCGCTCCCATCCTGGTCTACCTCTGGCCGGCTCCGCCGAAGGGCCAGAAGAAGCAACCGGTGAAGGTTTCTCTCGACAAGGCCATCGATCAGCTCGGTGACGGAGAGGCGATCAAGTTCGACGCTCCGACGAGCCCCAATTCGGCCTTCATCATGGCCGACGGCGGTGGCGACAACGCCGCCGGCGACCTTGCGTTCGGTGGGTTCGTGGTCAAGAACCAGGGCAAGGTGGAGGTGCTCGCCATCAACTGCTCACACCTCGGATGCTCGGTCGCCGTCAACTCGGACAAGTCCGGCTTCGACTGCCCGTGCCACGGCTCAAAGTTCCATCTCGACGGGACCGTGCGCCACGGCCCGGCTGCCTATCCACTTTCGCACCTCAGCTGGAAGCAAGGCGATGACCCCAACACCATCCAGGTGGACGGCATCACCCTCGGGTTTTAGGGAATCCTGATGGCAATCCCCCACCCGCGCGAAATCCAGATGGCGGTCGTGGACTGGCTGGACGAGCGCTATCCGTTCACGAAGTCGGTCGACGAAGCCCTCTACCAGCGCGTGCCGAACTTCGCCAACGCTTTCTACTACTGCTTTGGCGGGATGGTCTTCATCCTCATCGTCCTGCAGCTGCTGACCGGCATCCTGCTCGCGCTCTACTACGTCCCCGACGCGACCGGCAGCCCGGCGCCCGCCTACACCAGCGTCAATTTCATCCAGAACAGCGTGTACCTGGGCTGGCTGATCCGCGGCGTCCACTTCTGGGGCGCCAACCTGCTGATCATCATGGTGCTGGTCCACATGGCGAGGGTCTACTGGACCGGATCCTACCGCGCACCGCGTGAGCTCAACTGGATGGTCGGCGTGCTCATGCTGCTGATCGTCCTTGCCTTCTCGCTCACCGGTTACCTCCTGCCCTGGGACACCAAGGCCTACTTCGCCACCGAGGTCACGATCAAGATCGCGGGCTCCGCTCCGCCGGCGCAGCTCGGCGCCTTCATCAAGGACGTGCTGCAGGGCGGACCCGTGGTGGGACCGCCCACCCTCCAGCGCTTCTTCACCATCCACGTGTTCCTTCTCCCGGCCCTGATCACGCTGTTGATGTACGTGCACTTCCGCTTCATCCGCGCTCACGGCATCTCGGAGCCGATGTGAGATGAGCGAAGACATCCGCCGGGAGGGTCCGGGCGCAGCCACAGCGGTCCGGGTGCCGGTCGTCGAAGCCGAGTCCCCTTCCGGCCACACCCTCGAGCCTGAATGGAAGCGTCTGCCGGTCGGCCCCGACCACATCCTGTACCCGGTGCTGGTCGGCCTCGCCCTGTTCCCCATCCTGATGGGCGCAGCCGGGCATCACCTCGCGGATGACATGCCCGACGACGAGACCCATCCGTTCTTCCCGGATCACTTCTGGCCCTACCCGATCATCGCCGTGATGATGCTGGTGACGGTCGGCCTGCTCGCCGCCTTCGTGCAGAGGAACCTGCAGCTGGAAACGTCGGCCGATCCGCGCACGGTCACGATCCCGCGGCCCGACTGGTACTTCCTCTTCCTGTTCCAGTTCCTGAAGCTCGGACCGGAGCTGATCATGTCCCTGGTCATCCCGCCGATCGTGGTCGTCGGGCTCCTGCTCTGGCCGTTCATCGACTCCATCGCCGGCCCCAAGATGGCCCGCCGCCTCGGCTGGAGGACCTGGCCGGTGCCCGGGCGCAACATCATCACCGGCACGCTCTGGGTGGTCGGCCTGAGCATCGTCGCGCTGCTGACCATATGGGCCCTGGCCGGGCCGCAGTTCTGCCTGCCCTGGATCATCAACAGCCCCGTCTGCGGGGCCTGAGACAGCCACCCGCACGAGTCGCTTCGCCCGTCACACCTTCTCGGTGACGCGATATTCCAGGTAGCGGCCCATCAGCAGCCGGGTGTGGGCCTCCAACGCGGGCAGCACGCTCAGGACCAGGCCGACGATCGGGTACGCGAGGTACTGCAGGTGGACGGCTCCTTTCTTCCAGAGCGGCCATTCGGCCGGCTTCGGCGGCAGCATCCTGATTTCGACGTACACGAAGAAGACCACCGTCGACAGCGTGGTCGACAACAGGATGCCGGAGTAAGACCACAGCGTCTGGCCCAGGTCGGTGAGCGAGAAGTCGACGCTCACCCAGATGGGCACCGAGGCGCCGAACATCAGGAACAGCGGCAGGAAGATCCAGTTCAGGTGGTTCAGGAACAGGTTCATGAAGCGCCTGATCCGCAGCCCCAGCGGGATCTCGGGATGCTTGAACAGGCGGGCGAGGACATATGGCACGTCGGTAATGCCCCACGCCCAACGCTTGATCTGGTTGTACTGGCTCATGTGAGTCGACGCGTAGTCGCGGGACTTGGGTGAATCGCCGTACAGCGGCAGGTAGACCGACTTGACGGCAAAGCGCTCGCCGAAGGTGAAGAAGGCCTTCCAGTAGAACCGCGAGTCTTCCGGGATCACGTCCTTGTCCCAATAGCCCACGCCGTGCACGAACTCCAGGCTGCACGTGTAGCTGCTGAAGGCCACGAGGCGGTGGGGCCGCGAATGCAGGAACATCTGCCACTGCGACGTGCTCGACGACATGATCCGCACGGCCATCGGCACCTGCCAGATGTTGTTGTGGAACAGCGGCACCGGCTGCCAGATCAGGTAATCGCGCATCGCCTCCCGGGCGTGATGCCAGCTGATCCACGCGAAGTACTGCGGATGGACGCGGTAATCGGAATCCAGGTCGGTGATGAGCACCTGACCGAGGTCGTAACCCTCCTCGGTCAGCACCCGGACCATCCAGCGGCCGCCCCAGTTCATGGCGGCGGATTTGCCGATCACGATCCCGGGCTCGAGCGGGTCTTTGATGTGATAAAAGCCGCGTACCTGGTCCCCGAACTTGGCCTTCAACCGGGCCACGTTCTCCCACCCTGGCTTGTCCGTCTCGCGGGTGATGATCCCGACCATCTTCAGCTCGGGCGGGTAGTTGGAATCCACGATCGCCTGCACCGTCCGCTCGAGCACGTGGTACGGCTCGGTATAGGTCGGGATGACGCACAGGTGGTAGTACTGAAGCGGGTCGTGGGCGCCATGCGCCTGATCCTCGCGACACAGCGCCAGCCAGTCCTGCCCCATGTCCCGCCGCATCCGGAACAGCGTGCTGTAGACCCCGGTCACCACCGTGATCGCGCGCAGCATCCAGTAGATGTCGAAGACCAGGACCGAGACCGCGACCGCCAGCGCTCCAGGCGATTGGAAGACGATCGGGATCCACGCCGGCGCCAGCAGAAGCACCCAGGTGACAAGACCGGGGGCAGCCTCGAACAGGCGGGCGCCGAACTGCCGCCACGCCTGCTCGAGAGCCGGCGCCGGGCGGTCCGCGGGGAGGGTGGTCACCGCCCGATTATGGGACCGCCGGCTTGGAGGGGTCGGAATAGCTTCAGCGGCGCCGCGCTTTCAGTGGACATGAACAACATCAAGCACTTCGACAGCCAGACCTTCGAGGCCGACGTGCTCCAAGCCAGCGAGCCCGTGATGGTCGATTTCTACGCCGACTGGTGCGGCCCCTGCCGCATGATGACGCCGGTCGTGGAACAGCTGGCCGGTGAGTATGCGGGCAAGGTGACCATCGGCAAGCTCGACGTCGATCTCAACCAGGACATCGCCATCCGCTACGGCGTGATGGGGATCCCGACCCTGGGCCTGTTCCGTGACGGGAAGCTGGTCGACCGGCTGGTCGGCTACCCCGGTGGGGCGGCCCCGATCAAGGCCTGGATCGAAAAGAACGTCGGCGTCGCCGCCGCCTAACCCGTAGAAAGCGCCGTGAGAGGGAACCCTGCGGGTTCCCTCTCACCTGTTCCGTCAATGGCCCCACATCGCTCTTTGCGCATGCTGCACCGTCTCCGGGCCGTGCTCGCCCGTTCTGATGCGCACCGCGTCGTCGACGCCGATGACGAAGATCTTGCCGTCGCCCACCTCGCCCGTGCGTGCGGCGACGGCCATCTTGTCGACCACTGTCGCCACTATCTCCGTCTTCATCACCGCTTCGACCTTGAGCCGGGGCCGCAGCGAGATGTGAACGGCGGCTCCGCGGTATTTCTCCGTGTAGCCTCGCTGCGCGCCGCAGCCTTTGACCTCCGTGACGGTGACGCCCGACACCCCGCACTCGTCCAGCACGTCCTGGACCTCCTGCAGCCGCTCGTGACGGATGATCGCGACCACCATCTTCATGCCGACGCCACCTCCTGTTGCGCGGCGCCCGCCGGTTCGTGGCCCCGGTGGGGGTTGACGGTCGGCGTGTCCGGCTGCCGGTAGACGCCGCCCGGGACGGGCATGAAGGACTCGGGGTAACCCCACATCCCGTGCTCGCTGATGTCCAGGCCCTCCATCTCTTCGGACGCGGAGACGCGCAGGCCGACCGTGCGCTTGATGACCCAGAACAGCCCGTAGCTGAGGACGAACACCGTCACGAATGACGCGGTGACGGCGATCGCCTGCGCGCCGAGCTGGTGGAAGCTGCCGGTGTAGAACAGGCCGCCCTGACCAACGCCGTTGAACTTGGCCAGCGCCGGCACGGTGAACAATCCGCAGCTCAGCGTGCCCCAGATGCCCGCCAGGCCGTGGGCCGGCAGGGCGCCGACCGGATCGTCAACGTACCGGTCGAGGGCGAGCACGCCCACGACCACGATCACGCCCGCGACCGCTCCGATGACGATCGCGGCCCAGGGTTCGACATAGCCTGACGGTGCGGTGATGGCGACCAGCGCCGCGATGGCGCCGTTGCCGATCATGCCGACATCCATGGTCCTGGTGATCATGTAGACCGTGGCGAGCGCGGCCACCGCGCCCCCGGCGGCGGCAAGGTTCGTCACCACCACCACGTCCGCGAAGTGCAGATTGGTCGCGTTGAGGGTGGAGCCGGGATTGAACCCGAACCACCCGAACCAGAGGATGAGAACGCCCAGCTGGGCAAGCGGCATGTTGTGGCCGGGGATCGCGTTGGCTCGCCCGCGTTCGTACTTGCCGATGCGCGGCCCGAGCAGGAGCAGGCCCGCGAAACCGGCCGTCGCGCCGGTGAGGTGGACGACCGTCGAGCCGGCGAAGTCCTGCGAACCCAGAGTCGCCATCAAGAACCCGCCGCCGAACAGCTGGTGGCTGACCAACGGATAGATGAAAGCGGCAAACGGGATGCCGAACAGGATGTAGACGATGAACTTGGTCCGTTCGAGCATCGTCCCCCAGACGATCGCCAGGGAGACGGCGCAGAACACGAACTCGAAGAACCATTTGGCGGCGGCGGGCGCGGTGCTGGAGGCGATTGCCGGCAGGTTCAGCTGCGAGCCCGGGCTGAAGGTGGGAAAGAAACCGCTGCCGCCGATGACGGCGAAGAGCCCTCCCGCGCCAAATGCCACCCCGAAGCCGACCGCCCAGTACGCGACCGAGCTGACGCTCAGGTTGGTCACCACCTTGGCGACCACCGTGCCCACGTTCTTCATGCGGCTGAAACCGACCTCGAGCATGGCGAAGCCGGCCTGCATGAACATCACGAAGCAGGCGGCGACGATCACCCACACCGTGTCCGCCGCGACGCCCGCCGCCTGGGTTGCGGTGCTGTCGTCGGCGAGGACGCCGGCCGGCAGAAGGGCGGCGAGCAAGGCCATGCCCGCGGCGACGGCCAGCGCCGCACTCCGCTTCCCGACTGCTCGCGCGACTGCCCTCTCCCCATGGGAAGAGGTCCGGTGAGGGGATGATTCCAACCGCTTCAGGTCTTGACTCGGCGTGGGCAAGGCTGACGTCACCTCCGAATGTGGATGCCGCCGGGACGGCTCGACGATGAGGCTAGGCCCGCAGCCAGCCCGCCGAAACGTGTGGTGAGTACGAACCAACCCCCTTCAGCCTGTGCAGAGCGCACGAGCCGTGCGACCTGTGGATATTTCTCCTCGTGTCAACCACACATAAACGGTGGCTTCCAATTCGTGCCAGTGCCACCGTGAACCTCGCCGGCTCGGCGCCTACGATGGCCATGAGCCCGTCAAATTCGAGGGGCGCCCAGCGCGCCCGGCAATCCCAGGTTCAGGAGGGTAAATGGCGATACAGACCAAGTCCGTCAGCAAGACCAGCCCGCGCGAGGTGATCGAGCGGGCGAAAGCCCAGGGCGTCGAGATCGTCGACGTCCGCTTCATCGACCTTCCCGGCACGTGGCAGCATTTCAGCCTGCCGCTCGGTGAGCTGCAGGTTGACAGCTTCACCAACGGGCTCGGATTCGACGGCTCCAGCATCCGCGGCTTCCAGGCGATCGATGAGAGCGACATGCTGCTCATCCCGGACCCGGACTCCGCGACGATCGACCCCTGCCTATCGCACAAGACCCTGTTTCTCATCTGTGACGTCATCGACCCCATCAATCGCGAGCCGTACACCCGCGACGCGCGCTTCATCGCCAGGAAGGCGGAGGAGCATCTCAAGCGGTCGGGGATCGCCGACGTCAGCTACTGGGGGCCGGAGGCGGAGTTCTACATCTTCAACTCGCTCCGCTTCGACCAGAACGCGTACAGCGGCTACTACCACATCGATTCGGAGGAGGGCATCTGGAACTCGGGCAAGAACTCCGAGCCCAACCTGGCCTTCCGGCCGCGGCACAAGGAGGGCTACTTCCCGGTGCCGCCGACAGACAAGTTCCAGGATCTCCGCTCCGAGATCATGCTCAAGCTGCTCGAGGCGGGCGTGCGGGTCGAGGTCCAGCACCACGAGGTCGGCACGGCCGGCCAGGCTGAGATCGACATGCGCTTCGACTCCCTGACCAAGATGGGCGACAAGCTCATGGTCTTCAAATACGTGATCAAGAACGTCGCGGCGCAGCACGGCTACGTGGCGAACTTCATGCCCAAGCCGCTGTTCCAGGACAACGGGTCCGGGATGCACGTGCACCAGAGCCTGTGGAAGGACGGGCAGAACCTGTTCGCCGATGCGGACGGCTATGCCGGCCTGAGCCAGACCGCCGTGCATTACATCGGCGGACTGCTCAAGCACGCGCCGGCGCTGCTTGCCATTTGCGCGCCGACGACCAACTCGTATCGACGGCTGGTCCCCGGCTACGAGGCGCCGATCAACCTCGTCTATTCGAAGCGAAACCGCTCCGCGTGCGTCCGGATCCCGATGTACTCGACCGACCCCAAGACCAAGCGTGTCGAGTTCCGCTCGCCTGACCCGGCCGCGAACCCCTACCTCGCGTTCGCCGCCTGCCTGATGGCCGGACTCGACGGGATCAAGCACAAGATCCTGCCTCCGGAGCCGGTCGACAAGGACATCTACGAGCTCGACGGCGAAGAGAAGGCCAAGATCAAGTCGGTGCCGGGTTCGCTCGGCGAGGCCCTGGACGCGCTCGAGAATGACCACGCGTTCCTCCTGGAGGGCGGGGTCTTCACCAAGGACGTCATCGACACCTGGATCGACTACAAGCGCAAGCGGGAGGTCGAGCAGGTGGCTCTGCGGCCGCACCCGTGGGAGTTCATGCTCTACAGCGACGTTTAAAGGACCACTCTCCGAAGGGCCCCGGTTCGACCGGGGCCCTTTTTGTTTCTCTACATCCCGAGCATGGCGCGGGCACGCAGGGCGATGGAGATCGCGACTCGCGTTTCCGGGTCGTCCAGCTGCAGGCCGGTGAGCGCCTGGATCCGCTCCACCCGGTAGCTCATCGAGTTGATGTGGATCCCCAGCTGCCGGGCGGCCGCCCGCCGCACCCAGCGCGCCGCCGAAAGAGCCTCGAGCGTCTCCAGCAGCGGCGTATCCCGTGATTGCGCGTACTGCAGCAGCGTGCCGAGCAGCTCGTCGACGAAGCGGCGCAGCGCGTCGGGGCTCTGCACCTCCAGCAACAGCCGGAACGCTCCCAGCGAGCGATAGGACGCGACCCGGCCGCGCCCACCGGCGCGGCGCGTGAGCCGCAGCGCCTGTCGGGCTTCGATGTGCGACCGGGCGAGCTCGCCGACACCATTGGCCACGTTCCCGATCCCGACCGAGGCGGTGCCGGGCTTCATCACCGGGGCGGCCGCGGCCAGGACCTGGCCGGCGAGCTTCTCCACCGTCGGCAGGTCGGAAGCCAACTCGTCGGGGACCAGGAACACCGCTGACGCGGAGCGGACCAGGGTGAGGGCGCCGGGCAGCCGGGAGCGGATCAGGCCGCTGAGCGCGCCGTCCAGCCGGTCCTGCTGGCCGCGCGCTCCGAGCGCCGCCTCTGTGTCGTCGTCGTCCGGTTCCAGGACGACGACCCACGCGCGCTGCGGGAGTCTGTGGCCCAAGCGCTCCGCCTGGCGCGCGACACGCTCGGCCTCGTCAGCTTCGAGTCCGCCGGCAAGGACCTCTTCGACCAGATCGCCGCGCAGCCGGCGCTCGACCTCGGCCGCGGCCCGCTCCTTGGAGAGCTCCAGCGCCAGCACCGTCGACCCGTGCTCGAGGGCACGGCGCCGGCCGTGGGAATCCACCGTCTTCTCATCCACGCCGACCGCGAGCAGCCCCAGCACGTCGGAGCCAGCGCGCACCGGCACCACGTCCAGCGCCCTCGCCGGTCGTCCCGCGTTGATCCGGACCTCTCTGGCCCCGGCCTGGGCGAGCGGGCTGGGGACGTGAATGCGCTGGGGCATGCCGTCGGTCGACTCCCCCGCTCCCCGCACCCGGTACCCGTCCGCCGAGTAGAGCGCAGCCCGCCCGCCCGCCAGCGAGCCGACAACCTCGAGGATCGATCGGATGCCGGCGCCTTCGAGCGAGAGCTTCGTGAAGCGCTCGTGGATGTCATGCGACATCTGGATCTCCGCGAGCTGAGCCTCCATGCGCCGCTGCAGCTCGCTCCGCTCGAGGATCCCCGCCACCTGGCCCGCGATGGCGCGCAGGAAGTCGATGTCGCCCGAGTCGAAGTCGCGCTTCGCGGCGCTCTGCACGTTGAGGACGCCGACGAGACGGGGGCCCGATTCGATGGGCACCGAGAGCATGGACTGGAAGCGGTCCTCGTCGAGGCCCGGCACCCACTTCCAATGCGGCTCCTGGCTCACATCCGGCACCACCGTCGGCTGCCGGCTCTCAGCGACCCAGCCCGTGATGCCCTCGCCCAACCGCATGACCACCTTGCCCACCATGTTTTCGTTGAGCCCGTTCGTGGCCGTCAGCAGCAGCTCGCGGCCGCGGGGTGTAACCAGGTAAAGCGAACACACGTCGGTACCCGTCGCCGACGTGGCCTCGCGGATGATGAGCTCCAGCAGCTCGTCCGGCCGTTGCGTCGAAGCCGCCGCCTGAGCGAGCCGCACGAGAAAGCTCAGCTCCCGAGCGGCAAGGCTCGAGTCCTCCCCCCCACCTTCGATCCGCACGTCCCTCAACTTATGCCGGCTCCTCACGCCAACCCTCGTGTAAATAACACCACAGATTCTCGGACTCCTAGTGTGCCTTATACAGATTTCTGAACGACCACGAACACCTGCGCCACCCTGCAAGCCGCAGGCGCCGGTGGGCCGCCGGCCTCGCCGGCGGTCATCGAAACCTGAGGTTTTCCTGAGCGTGGCGAGGACTACTCTGTCCTGTGGAAAGGGGTGGGATACCGACAGGTAGCCACTGACGGCGCGCGCGTCTCGAAGCACGGCGCGGCCACCGATGGGATGCGCGCGAAAAACAACGGGGCGGCACATCATCGCCCTCCGGCCGCCGACGCGGTGGCGACGGAGCCGGTGGTCCGGCTCACGCGGGTGACCAAATCCTTCGGCCGGACGGCTGTGCTGAGCGATATCAGCTTCACCGTCACACCCGGCGAGTTGGTCGAGGTTACGGGTCCGAGCGGCTCAGGCAAAACGACATTTCTGCGCCTCGTCCACGGCCAGCTGCGCCCGAGCCGTGGCGAGGTGTGGGTGGAAGGCCGCGGTCTGCATCGGTGGTGGCGCCGCGGCCTGGGACGGATCCGCAGGGACGTCGCCTTCATCTTTCAGGAGCAGCGGCTGCTGCCGCGACTCGACGTCCTCGAGAACCTCGTCCTGGCATTGCAGGTGCGCGCTCCGCAGCTGCCATACCGCACCACCAGGCAGCGGGCGCTCGAAGCGCTGGAGTCCCTCGGCCTGCTGCACAAGCGGCGCTCGTACCCGCACCAGCTCTCAGCCGGCGAGAGGCAGCGCGTGGCGGTCGCCCGCGCGCTGGCCGCACGCCCTCGAGTGCTCCTCGCCGACGAGCCCCTCGCTGGCGTCGACGAGGACAACGCTCAGGTCGTCATGCGCCTCCTCGAAGAGGCGGCCGCCAACGGCACCGCGGTCATCGTCGCCACGCATCAGCCAACGTTCCGCTCGAGCCGCCTGCTGCGCCTCCCCAGCGGCAAGGTCCTGCTGAACGGGTCGCGGCAGCTTGAAAGCAATGGCGGTCATGCCGCGCAACCGCTGTGGCGCCGCCTGCTTCCAGTCCACGAGCGGCCGCGAAAGCGCGCGGCGCGGCCGTCCCGACTTCCGGTCTGGCGCCGGCTGGTTGCGCTGTGCGCCAACAGCTTCCGGCTCGTGGTGTTCGGCGGGCTGCGCAGCTGGACTCGTGACCTGCGACTGACCGCACCGGCGCTGGGATCGATGGCCTTGCTGCTCGTCTTTTGCGGGGCGCTCGCCCTGGTCGGGCTTGCCCTCGACCGCGTCGCGGCCCAGCAGGCCGCGCAGGCCTCGATCGTGCGCGTCTACCTGGCAGCGGGCGCGACGCCTGATGCCGTGTCGGCGCTCAAGGCTCGCCTCGTCGCGGACCCCAGGGTGGCTTCGGTCACCGAGTTGAGCCCCGAGGCGGCGCTGGCCGAGGCGGGCAGCCATCCCGGTCTCGACAACCTGGCGAGCCTGAGCACGACCAACCCGTTTCCAGCGAGCCTTGACGTCCAGGTTCGGCAGGTGACGAACGTCGGAGTGGTCGCCGCCTCCGTCACCGGAGATCCAGCTGTGGACTCCTCGTACCCGACCTCCTACGATCCAGACACCTATTCGCGGCTCCGCCGGGTCGCGCTCGTCGCCGGCGCGGTGGGCGGCGGGCTCGTCCTGCTGTTCGCTTTGGTCGCTTACGCGGTGATCGCCAACGCGATGCGCGGCATTGCCGCGGCGCGACGGGATGAGGTGAAGGTGACGCGCCTCCTGGGCGCCGCGGGCTGGATGCTTCGCGGGCCGTTCGTCGTCGAGGGCCTCACGACCGGCGCGCTGGCCGGCGCGCTGGCGGCCGCGGCGGTCGCGGGCGCCTGGCTCCTCGCCAATCACTTGGCATCCGCCACGTACGCCCAGGTCCTGCCGGGCGTCGGTCCCGATCTGGTCCAGCTCGTGCTCGCCACCGTCATCGCGGCCGGCCTGGTCCTGGGCGCGCTGACCGCGACGCTCGGCTTCCGGCAGATCCGCGCGTGACTCGCGGATTGGGCGCGCTGGCCCTGGCCGGCGCGCTGCTCGCGCTGCAGGTCTCGAGCGCAGGCGCCGCGAATCCGTCGACGTGCCCGTCGCCCAGTCCAGCGGGCACCAGTGCGGCTTCCGGCGCACGGCTGGCCTCGCCCGCGCCGACCTGCCCGGCGCCGGACGCGACGCAGGCCGCGTACGACCATCTGCGGGCACAGCTTGGCGGCGACCTCGCCCAAGCGCTGACCGCCGAGCAGCAGCTGGCGCTCGTACTCGACCAGACAGCCGCGAGCGAGCGGATCTTGACCGACCAGATCGCCCGCGAGGAGGCTCGCATCGCCGGCCTCGAAGACCGGATCTCCCAGCTCGACACGCAGATCTCGCAGACCCAGGACCGCATCGAAGTCGAGAGGACGCAGGTCGCCGCCATGGCGCGAGCGATCTACCGGCAGCCCGATTCGCTATTGGTCCTCGTCGCTCGTACCGGAAACCTGCGTGACGCGATCCTCGCCACCGCCGACCTTGTCGTCGCCGGCCAGCGCGCGCACGCCTTGCAGGCGCGGCTGCAAGCCGACCTCGAAAAGCTGCAGGCCGACCGTGCCGACCTCGCAGCCGAGCTGGACCGCGAGCACGCGCTGCGAGACGGGCTCGTCGCCGACCTCGGCGCTCTGGAGGTGCTGATGAACACCCAGAACGGCATCAACAACCAGCTGGCCGGGCTCACGAAGCGCCTTCAGGACGCTGCCGCCGGGCTGCAAAACCAGCCTCCCGAGGTGACGGCCAACCTCGCCCAGCTGCTCGAGCAGGAGGAGCTGGACCTGCTTCAAAGGGCGTACCAGCAGGCATGGAACCAGGCCCAGGTGGGGACGGGGCTCGCGCTGGTGGCGGGGGAACTGCCGGCGAGCAGGACCGTGGCCGGATTGACCCTTGCCTGGCCGATGGCCGGCGCGCGCGTGACGCAGCCGTTCGGCCCGACCAACCTCGTCCTCGAACCCCCGCTCGGACCGTTCCCCCACTTCCACACCGGCATCGACATCGCCGCTCCGCTGGGCACCCCGGTGCTGGCCGCCGCCGACGGCATCGTGGTTGCGGTCGGCCACTCGGGGGTGGGCTACGGGAACTACGTCGTCGTCGCCCACGGCGGCGGGATCATGACCCTGTACGGCCACCTGCTCGAGACCGACGTCTTGGTCGATGACCTGGTCGTGCGCGGGCAGCGTGTCGGGCTGGAGGGATCGACGGGGTACTCGACCGGGCCGCACGTGCACTTCGAGCTGCGGGTGGAGGGCCAGGTCGTCGACCCGATGCCCTACCTTCCGGCACCGGCCGCGGCCTGATCGGCGCCCGCGTGGCACAGCTCATGGGCTGATGGCCACCGTGCACGAGTAGATGGTGCACCCGGCTTCAAACCTTCGTCAGGCGCTCCCCGGCATCAGCGACGCCACCATGCGTCAAGTTCTTCGCCAACTGCGTGAACAGGAGCTCGTGACGGCCAGCGCCGGCCGCTCGGCGCGCTGGAGTTGGCGCGCGCAGCGCTGAAGGCGGCACGCCGAGTCCCCTGCCTGACGGGCTGCAGCCGGCGTATTCGCTTCGCCGTCAACGACACAAGTGCCCCCGGAGGGAATCGAACCCCCGACCTTGACGTTAGGACCGTCCTGCTCTATCCCCTGAGCTACGGGGGCTTAACGCGACCAGCAGAGTTTACCCACCGTCGAGCCCCGCCCCTGGAACGGCCGGCATCACGCTCCACCTTCCGGCGGCATCGCGACCGGGCAGACCCCAAGTCGCTTCCCAACGGATTTTGAGCAATTTCCCAGGAATCGAGCCCAGCATTGAGGGGTGAACCCCGACGGGACCCGCGTGCTCGTGGTCGACGACGAGCCCAACATCACCGAGCTCGTGGCCATGGCCCTCCGCTATGAAGGCTTCAGCGTCAAGACCGCCGCCACTGGACGCGGTGCGCTGACGGCGGTGACCCAGTTCTCTCCGGCGCTGGTGATTCTCGACGTGATGCTGCCCGACATCGACGGTCTCGAGGTGCTGCGCCGGTTGAACAGCGCGGGCAGAAAGGTCCCGATCATCTTTCTCACCGCCAGGGATGCGACCGAAGACAAGGTGCACGGCCTCACCATCGGCGGCGACGACTACGTGACCAAGCCTTTCAGCGTCGAAGAGCTGATGGCACGAGTCCGGGTGGTGCTGAGGCGGCACGGCAACACGGAGCCCGAAACCGGCAAGCTCGCGCTCGAGGACCTCGAGCTGGATGACGAGGGCCACGAGGTCCGGCGTCACGGCCACGTCGTCGACCTGACCAACACCGAGTACCGCTTGCTCCGTTACCTGTTGATCAACGCGGGCCGCGTGCTCACCCGCAGCCAGATTCTCGACCACGTGTGGCATTACGACTTCGGCGGGGACGCAAGCGTCCTGGAGACGTACATCAGCTACCTGCGCCGGAAGGTCGATCGCCACGATCCACCGCTCATCCAGACCGTGCGCGGCGTCGGCTATGTCCTCCGCCGCCCCAGAAAGTGAAGAGCCGCCGCGCGGTCAGGAAATGACCCGGTCGCTGCGCGGGCGGCTGCTCATCGGTGTCATCTCGCTGGTGGCCACCGGACTGCTGATCTCCGACATCGCCACGTACGCAGCCCTGCAGTCATCCCTGATCGGCAGGATCGACCGGCAGCTGGGAACGCGATCGATGGTCGACACCGCGGTCGCCGTCATTGCCGGCCAATGCACGAGGCGAGTGCCGGGCGCTCCGGCCGAGTATCCAGCCGGCACGGTCGCCGAGCTCATCGGCCTGGACGGCACGGTGGTCACGGCCTGCACGCTGCAGTTCGGCTCGACGTCGACCCGGCCGGCGAGCCCTGTGCTGCCGAAGCCCCTGCCGACCGCGGGTATCGACACTCCTGCCCCTCCGTTCACCGTCAGCGGGACGGGTGGCGTGTCGCAGTACCGGATGACCGACTGGCCCGAGAACCTGTTCGATGGCCAATACGTCGTGTTTGCGGTTCCGCTGACGGAGGCTCAGTCCACGCTCAGCCAGCTGCTGCTGCTGGAGGCATTGATCGGCCTGAGCGTCGTCGCCGGAACCGCGGTGCTCGCGCTGCTCATCATCCGACTCGGGCTGCGACCGCTGCAGCGAATGGGCGTCGTGGCGGCGGATATCGCGGCGGGAGACCTCAGCCGCCGCGTCGAGCCCGCGACACCGGAAACCGAGATCGGGCGGCTTGGTCTGGCCCTGAACGGCATGCTCAGCCAGATCGAGGCGGCGTTCGCCCAGAGCACCGAGACCGAACAGCGGCTGCGGCGCTTCGTCGCGGACGCCTCGCACGAGCTGCGAACCCCATTGACCTCGATCCGTGGTTACTCGGAGATGCTCCGGCGCGGCGCGGCGAAATCGCCGGCCGACTCGGAGCTCGCGAGGCGCCGCATCGAAGAGGAGGCCGTCCGCATGTCGGTGCTCGTCGACGACATGCTGCTCATCGCGCGGCTCGACCAGGGCCGGCCGCTGGAGAATGAGCCGGTCGACCTGCAGGCCATCGCCGAAGACGCCGTGGCCGACGCGCGCGCGGTCGCGCCGCAGCGTGAGATCAGCCTCAGCACGCCAGGCCCGGTGGTCGTCCAAGGAGACGACACGCGGCTGCGACAGGTTCTGGGCAACCTGGTCCGCAACGCACTCGTGCACACGCCGCAGCTCAGCCCGGTCGACATCGCGGTATCGACAGCGGATGGCAACGGACGGCTGTCGGTCGCGGACCACGGCCCAGGCCTGCGGGCCGATCAGATGGACCGGATATTCGAACCCTTCTACCGAGCGGACCCGAGCCGGAGCCGGGACAGCGGCGGCGCGGGGCTGGGCCTGTCCATCGTCAGCGCGGTGGTCACCGCCCATGGCGGCCGCGTCAAGGTCACCGAAACGCCGGGCGGAGGGGCCACGTTCGAGGTCGAGCTGCCACTCGTTACCGCCGACAGGGCTGACTAGGATGCCCTGTCCCAGAGTAGGAGAGGCACCGGTTCCGCGATTACGCGACCTAGGCCGCCCAGCGCACACCCGGTCCGCGCGCCCGCCGCATCACCACCCGCTCGGGCGGCAGGAAGCGGAACTCGCGCCCGGCCTTGACCACCTGCCATCCCCCCTCGTGGACGAGGCGATGTGAGCGAAGCACAAAAGCACGAGGTTGGCCAGGTCGGTCGGACCGTTTTTGCTCCAGGCGACGATGTGATGCGGCGTCGACCAGTTGACCTGGCGGTCGCAGCCCGGCCAGCGGCAACCGCGATCCCGGAGCCGCAGCGCCCGCCGCGCCGGCGCCGAGACCACCCGCGTCGCCCGGCCGACGTCGATCACCACCGAGCCGGCGAGCAGGACGCGGGAGATGGCGGCGTCG
>SCQL01000023.1 GCA_004299235.1 bacterium | reverse complement strand
GATGATGTTGGTGTGTTGAGCGTGCCGTAACGCGAGGATGCCCTTCCGGGCCGAGATGATCGGGATTGCGACGTCTCGATCGGCTCAAGCGGGAAGGGCACCTCGTAGGTGAGAGCTTGCCACACGGTCCGGCCGGTGTTCGATGATCCGAATCTGGTGTCGGCGGCGGGTCTGGTTCCGCTGCTGCGGTTGGCCGAGTCGGCCGGGTCTTACGACCTGCTCGAGGGTTTGACGGTGGCCTCGCCGAACGCGGGGGCCAAGACGCTCAGTGTGGTGGCCGGGATGCTGGCCGGGGCGGACTCGATCGACGATTTGGACCTGCTGCGCCATGGCGGGATGGCGAAGGTGTTCACCGGGGTGCGGGCGCCATCGACGCTGGGCTCGTTCCTGCGCAGCTTCACGCATGGGCACGTGCAGCAGCTGGACGCGGTGAGCGCCGGGCTGTTGACCGGCCTGGCCGGTCGGGTCCCCGGGTTGCTCGGCGACGGTAACGGTGGCGGCGGGGAGCCGATCACCTTTGTCGATGTCGATGACACCATCCGGGAGGTTCACGGCTACGGCAAGCAGGCGGCAGGTTTCGGCTACTCCGGCGCGCGTGGGTTGAACGTGCAGCTGGCCACTGTCTCGACCCAGACCAGTGCGCCGGTGATCGCGCGGGCGCGGCTGCGGCGCGGTAACGTCGCCTCCCACACCGGCGCCGGGCGGCTGCTGGCACAGGCGTTGAACACGGCCCGGGCGGCCGGGGTCACCGGCCCGGTGCTGGCCCGGGCGGACTCGGCCTACTACGGGCACGCGTTCGCCGCGACCGCGCGCCGGCACGGCGCGTGGTTCTCGGTCACCGCGCGGATGAACCCCTCCCTGCGCGCTGCGATCGCCGGCATCGCCGAGGACGCCTGGACGGCGATCGCCTACCCGAACGCTGTCTACGACGAGGCCGAAGGCAGGTGGGTCTCCGACGCCGAACTGGCCGAGGTGCCGTACGTGGCGTTCACCGGACGCCGCAAGGCCGAGCACATCGCCTGCCGGCTGATCGTGCGCCGCGTGCGGCGCCTGCAACCACTCGCGCATGACGGCAGCGCGCAGGGTGAGTTGTTCGCGACCTGGCGACACCACGCCTTCATCACCGACAGCGCCCTGCCGACGATCGAGGCCGACCAGATCCACCGTGATCACGCCATCGTCGAACAGGTCATCGCCGAACTCAAAGACGGGCCGCTGGCCCACCTGCCCTCCGGCCGCTACACCGCCAACGCCGCCTGGCTGTCCTGCGCAGTGATCGCGTTCAACCTCGCCCGCGCCGCCGCCGTCGCCGCCGGGTTCGACCGCGCCCGCTGGACCACCATGCGACGCCGCGTCATCAACGTCCCGGCCCGCATCGCCTCCAGCGGACGACGCCACTGTCTACACCTGCCCGCCCAGTGGGCCTGGGCCACGGCCTGGCACACACTCTGGCGACTGGTCACCGGACCACCCGCCACCACGACGACCTGACCACCCAGCCGGACACGGCGCGAACCGAACCCACAGTGGAAAAGCCGGGCAGACCGGCGACATCACCACGCCCACCACCGGCCCCAAACCGAACAAGATCACCAAACCATCGACGATCACCGGTTCGGTGGATCAGGGCTGAGC
>SCQL01000022.1 GCA_004299235.1 bacterium | reverse complement strand
CATCGCCCGATTGAATAGGAATGCCCACCAATTAATGGTCCGACCAGGGACCCGTCCGTCAAAAACGGCAAGCCAAGCCACCGCTCCAACCCCAAACCCTGGCGCAACAAGTCCGGTCGCCACCAAGAGCGGATCGATCACCGTCTGGTGACCGCCCCTCAAAGGAATCGGGCGAAGGGCGGCAATCTGAGTGCCGATCGCGAGATAGAGAAGGACCGGTAGGGCTGTAGCAGGGAGGGGACGCACCAGCCACCCAAGCCCCACCATGCCGACGCCTATTGCAATGATTCCGGCGAGGTATGACTGCGCCGGCGGCGACAGCGAGCGGAACGGAACCAAGACGCAGGAATTCTAGACTGGGTTTACTGCTCTATCGCCGCTAAACCAAAAGGTCCGCTGCCGAGCGGACCTTTAACTGGATCTGGTCTAGATTTGATCTAGAAAATCCACCAACCGTATACCCGCTGCTTACCGCTGTCTCGCAGCAGACGCTTGAACTTGCGAACCATCTCGGCTTCCCTCCTGTCCCGTTAGATTTCCGGTCGTTTCGGCAGTGTTTTCCAAGTCACTTCAGGAAGCCAAGTTTCCAAGCACCGGGGCTCATTGACAATCGTCAAATCCCATGGATCGGTTCATGGAAAGCCATGAGGCACGCTCAGGGGAATCCATGAGCCGACCTACAAGTCGGCCAGCGTCAGGAGTCCCCGTTTCAATGCGGTACTGACTGCCTCTCCGCGGTTGGTCGCGTTCAGCTTTTTGAATATGTTGTGGAGATGAGTCTCGACCGAGGGAGCTGCCAAGCCGAGGTCCTTGGCAAGGCGTTTGGTCGTATGTCCCTTCGCCGCTCCCCTGAGGATCTGCATCTCGCGGGACGTCAACGACACCATATTGGTCCCGGACTCAGAAAGCGGAGTCTGCTCGGCAACCCGGCGGAGAACTTCCGGGATCATCCTGCGCGGCACCGGATTATCGCTCCTCAATGCAGCTCCTAACGCGCGCTGCAATTCAGAAGGGCCAGCATCCTTCAGGACGTAGCCCGAGCAGCCAGCACGCATCATTCGCAAGAGGTCGTCGCTGGACTCCGAGACTGTCCATGCAATGACCTTTGTCTCCGGATGCCGAGCGAGAAGGGCCTTGGCCGTGGCAGGTCCGTCCATTTCCGGCATGTGGACATCCATCAGGACCAGGTCGGCCTTCAGCGTATCCATCGCCTTCAGCGCATCGGTGCCTGATGATGCTTCACCTACGAGCCTCAGTCCAGGCGCCGACCCCAGCATTGCTCGCGCAGCCGCCCGCGGGAGGATACTGTCGTCGACGACCAGGACTCGGAACACCTTTCGGTCCGATGCCGCTTTCGAGATGAGGCCAGCTTAGCAAGAAGCATGCAGCGCACGGCCGCCTCGTACGGATATCTGGTATTGCTCGCCACTTCACTTGCTGTCATAAATGTGTTCGCTCGCGACTACGACATTTCCCATGCAGATCCCGCTGCCGAAGTCGTCTACCTTTGCCTGGCTGCAGCACTTCTGAACATTCCACAGGTGCGCATCGAACGCGGACGCCTGAGCCTACTTGGTATTGCTCTGTGGGCTGCGGCCCTACTGCTGAACCCACTCAATGCAACGATCGTCGGCCTCGCATCGTCCGCTTCGCTGCTTCGGCGCGGTACGTTTCCAATAGCTGCCAATGGCGTCTTCTCCGCCGCTTTGAGTTGTGTCGGCGCGATCGTGGGCGCGGAGTTGCGGATTGGAACTGTGCTGTCGCTTGGCCCGCGGCTCTTGGTAGTGGCGACATGTATCGCCATCAACATGTTGTTGGTGTTGATCGGCTTACGGATTCGCTCAGGCGAACGCATTAGGAACATGCTTCGGCAGAATTCCAGCGCTCCCTTCTACCTCGCCTTCGCCTACTCCGGGCTGGCAGCACTGCTCATCAGTTACGTCCTCGATGGGTCTCCGCTCGGCTACCTGCTCGCGACCATCGTCTGCGTCCTCGCGCTCGCCCTTACCGACACCATTTCAGGCCGGCGCGTTCGTCGAGTCCTGGAGTCCGAGCTCTCCGACGCCGACCGCCACCTCTTCCACAGCCGCGCCGTCGAGGGCGTCGTCCACAACCTGCGCAACCACGTGGCGACCGCCGTCGGCTACCTGAAGGAGATCGATCCGCGCCGGCTCGACCCGGTCGACCGTGAAAGCATCGAAACCGCGACTGCAGCCGCCAACGACGCGGTCGCCGTGCTCCGCAGCCTCGCGCAGGGCGCCACGCCTCGCGTCAGCTACGCCTCCGAGCCCGTCGACCTGAACGAGCTGGTGACCCGCGCGCTCGGCATGTCTCGCCCACGGGCGCGAACCAAAGAGGTTCAGCTGGCCGTGCGTGAGACGCCGGAGGACGTCAGGGTTCGTGCCGACCCGCTGCTGATGCGCGAGGTCATCACCAACCTGGTCAACAACGCCATCGACGCGGTCGCTGTGGGCGGACACGTCGAGCTCAGCGCCGGCCGTCGGGGCAACGGGTGGCCGTACCTCAGCGTCGCCGACGACGGACCAGGCGTCCCAGATGACCGCCGGCATCGTCTCTTCGCGCCCCACTTCACCACCAAAGAGGGCGGCACCGGGCTCGGCTTGTTCATGTCCTATGGCATCGTCCACGAGCATCAAGGGGACCTCTTGTACGAAGGGAGCCGGCGTGGAGCAGTCTTCACCGTCACCCTTCCTCCATTCGGCGGCAGGCAACCTCACGGGGCCCGCACGTCGTGACCAACACTACGTGACCGCGGCCGGCTCCCACCAAGCCCACGCCGTGCCGTCCCAGATCCAGGTCTCAGACGTCGGGCCGTAAAGGACGACCTGGCCGGTGTCCGGGTCGTAGGTCATGCGGACCTCCGCGCGAGGGGTTGGGTCTTGAGCGCCGGTGCGGTCGGTCCACTTCGTGCCGTCCCAGACAACCGTGTACTCCGCCAATGGTTCGCTGTCCGAGGCGAAGTACACGTACCCGACGATGTCCCTCGTCCTGCCGTCATAGGCAAGCTGAGTCCAGCCGCGGGCGCTCGGAGCCGCAACCGGCTGCCGCGTCCAGTCAGTCCCGTCCCACGTCCATGTGTCATTGAGCCTCGCGGCGCCAAAGCTCCCGCCGAACAGAACCGTCACGCCACGCGCCATGTCGTAGGCCATCCCGAAGAAACGCCTTGCCGGCGGCGTGGTCGTGGGATCGAGCAACGTCCAGTCGACACCGTCCCAGGTCCAGGTGGCGGTGTATGTCGTCGTCTCGCCCTCGCCACCGAACATCACGATCACACCGTGGTGTTCGTCGAATGCCATTCCAGCGCGCATCCTCGGGTTGGGCATGTGCGCCGGGTGCCGCAGCTGCCACTGAACGCCGTCCCAGGTCCAGGTGTCCTGGAAATACAGACCCTGGCCCACGCCCCCTGGACCCGATCCGCCGAACAGGACCACGACGTGCCTGACCGAGTCATAGGCGACCATCGCGGCGCTGCGGGCCCCAGGCCCCTGCACGTCGAGCTGCCGCCAGGACCGGCCATCCCACAGCCACGTGTCCCCCAGTGTGATGGAGGGGTTGTGACCATCTGGGGTTGTGACTGAGGCGGCGCCGCCAAAAAGCAGGACCCCATGATCCTCGGGGTCGTAGATCAGGGCCGCACCGGCGCGCGCGCCGGGTCCGGCCGCGACGGGCGGGGGGCTCGCGGATACAGCGTTGCCATCAGGCGACGCCGGGATGGAGGGTGAGGGCACGGCAGACGGTGCGGGAGAAACGAGGGTGGCGCCGGCGGGACGTTGCCCGGGCAATCGGAACACGCCGCCGGCAAGCACGACCAGGGCCAGGACGACAAGCCCGCCCAGGCCGAAGCCGGCCATCAGGACGTTCCGCCTTCTCACGTCAATCCCAACGGCGTCGCCGCCGCCAGGTTACTGCGGTCGCCGGGGCGCCGTCCTCATGGTCATTGTTCCGCCATTCGGCGGCTGATCGCCGCGGCCAGAACTTCCAGTTCGATGGGTTTGACCAGGTAATCGCTGGCGTCAAGGCTTGCCGCCAGCGCATGTGATCCTGGATCGGTGGCTCCTGTGACCACGATGGGGCGCGACGCTCGGAGCATTGCCCGCGCCGGCGGATCGAGCGCCGGCAGAAGGCTCAGGTCGAAAACCACGATCTCGCGCGGCCGCAACGGCCGCAGAGCGCTCTTCGAATCCGCCTCGTAACCCAGGCGCCGCAAGCCCCGCGCCGTGATCTCCGCCAGCCGCGCGTCGTCATCCACGACGAGCACGGGAGACAGCACGAAGGCGGCCTCCTCCACCGTTCGGAGCAGCGTCAACGCCTCGTCCAGATCACCCAACAACCGTTCGGCCGCCGGCGCCGTGCCGTCCGCTTCGGCCAGCTCCAGCTCAGCTTTCAGCCTCGCCAGCGTCGAGCGCAGCCGGTGCAGCGCCGCCGCCAGCTCAGGCCTGGACGACGAGCCTGTAGCCGATCCCACGTACTGTCTCAACCCAGCCCGGCTCCTTGAGCGCGCGGCGGATCTCGTGCACAGCCTGCTCGACGCTGTGCTCAAAACCGGCATACGTGCTTCCCCACACGCGCTCGAGCAATTCGCCGCGCGGCACGACCTCGCCGGAACGGCTCGCCAGTAGCTGCAGCATCAGCAGGGGACGGCGCTCGAGCTTGAGCGCTCGCTGGCCCAGCCAGGCTTGACCGCTCGCGACATCCACGCGCAGCCGCCCGCTGGCGATGATCCGGGTCACCGGCGCCCGTTCCCTGAGCGCCCCGCGGACCCGGGCCAGCAGCACCTGCCGGTCGGTGCCCTTGACGATGTAGTCGGTGGCGCCGCGCTCGATCCCGACGACCTGATCCGCAGGCGCGTGACGCGCCCCCGTCAGGATGATCACGGGAAACGCGACCCGGTCGGCGCCGGACCGGAGCGAATCCAGGACTTCCGGGGCGTCCATGTCGGGCATCTCGTAGTCCAGCAGCATCAGGTCTGGGGAGCTCGACCGGACTCTTTCCAGGGCTTCGGTTCCGCTGCCCGCAACCTCCACCGCGTAGCCGGCCCGCCGCAGCAGCCCGGCGGTGAGCTCCGCCGTGCGCGGCTCGTCGTCGACGACTAGGAGTTTGGCCGTCACGCCTCTATCCCCAGCGGCAACCTAACAGGTTCAGCGTTTCTTGAGGAAACGCTGAGGTTCCGCTGAGGCCAGACCCGGCCAGGCACGCCTAGCCTGCGTGCATGGGCCAGCTCCCAGACCTCCAAGAAGCCAGGCGCCGGCTGGGACTGGCCCTCGACGTCCTCTGTCACGACCGCTGGGTCCTCGGCTATCTGCGCGGCGGCCGGCTGCAGCCCATCGCCGCGTCGGAGGTTTCGCGCCGGTTCCTTCAGGGCCGCCCCCTGATGCCCCTGTCCCGCCGCGCGCTGTACGAGCAGCGACCCATGGTCGTCAATTCGGTGATCGAGAATCCCAAGCCCTCCAACGGCTACGACTGGGAGCTGGACTGGCCCGCGATCCTCTACGCACCCGTCGGGGAGGCCGGCCGGCGACCGATCGGCCTGCTCGTGCTCGGGTGCCGCCGCGACCACTGGTATTCGGAAGAAGACGTCAGCTATGCGGCGAGCCTCGGTATCACCCTGGCGCCGATGGTGGCGGCGTTGCGCGGCCCTTTGGGACGTCTCAACGAGTCAGAGGGGGAGGTCGCTCAGCTGCTGAGCTACGGACTGTCAACGCAGGAGATCGCGCATGCGATCCGGGTCGACGAGCACGGCACCCGGCTGCTGGTCGAGGGCGTGACTCACAAGCTCCGGACCCTGAGCGCTGACGAGCTGGTCCTGCCTCTGGCGGACATGCGGCTTCGGCGCCGGGCGTTCCGGCTATGAAGTGGAGGGAAGAACCATGACCTGGACTTAGGTGGGGCCGAAAAGGAAGACGGTCGTGCCGCGGCCTCGGGTGCTGACCACCTCCAGCCGGCCGCCGATGCCCGCGGCACGCTCCCGCATCCCAACCAGTCCGTAACCACCCGACCCGGCCGCCACAAAACCGCGGCCCTCATCCGACACTTCGATCAGGAACGGCTTGGCCGCGAAGGCCATCCTGACCCTGCAGATCGACGAACCGGAGTGCCGCCGCACGTTGGTCAGGGCCTCGCGCACGACCTGGTAGACGACCTCACGCTGCTGGGCCGGCAGCAGGTCCTCAGTGCCGTTGCTCGACAGCTCGACCCGGATGCCGTACAGGCGGGCAAACTCGTCGCCCTGGCGCCGCAGATCACCGAGCAGGCCTTCCGGACCGATCGGAGGCGGCCGCAGGTCGGCCAGCGCTTCGCGCACCTGCTTCAGCATCCGCTCCAGGATCTCGAAGACGTTGCTCAGCGTCTCGTCCGCTCGGCCCTTCTTGCCGGTCGCCGAATGGCCTTCCAGGTAGACCTTGAAGAGCGAGATGGCACCGGCAAGATCGGTGGCGATGCCGTCGTGCAGATCGCGGGCGATGCGAGCGCGCTCGCGGACGAGCGCATCCTCGACCGCCTGGTGGGCGGCGAAGCCCTCCGGCGGGGCCGCCACCTTGTGGCGCGCCTCGGTCACGCCGCCGCCCCACGCCTGGCATAGGACCGCAGAAGAGCGACGACCAAGGGATGGCGCAGACGGCGCAAAGCGTACCGGTAGGGCCGCCACAACCTCGCCATCTCCTCGACGGCCAGACGCAGGCGTTCGACGTCCGCCTCCAACCCGACGCGTTCGGTCTCGATTCGCTCAGCCAGCAGGCGGGCGCGCTTGCCGATCGCCATGCCCCAAATCGCCGCCAGTAGGCCCTCGGCCACGATCGCCACCCCGGCCGCCGCCAGCAGCCAGACGCCGATCCAGCCGGCAGGCGTCATGGCAGGAATTCTCGCCGCGAGATTCGGGCGCGGGCTTCCGGCCGTGGCTCGCGGCTCATTCCTTCGTGTCGTTCTCTTCGATCGCGGCCACCGGGGCGATCGCCACCACCTGGTCGTCAGCCGCGATGCGCATCACGATCACGCCCTGGGTCTGCCGGCCGATTTGCGAGATGGCGCCGACCTGGGTCCGCAGCACCATGCCGCTGGCGCTGATCACGAGCACCTCTTCTTCGGGGTCGCTCACGACCCGCATGGCGGTGAGCTTGCCCACGCGGTCCGTGACCTTGAGCGTGAAGACGCCCTGACCGGCACGGTGGTGCATCGGGTACTCCGACACCGGCGTCCTCTTGCCGTAGCCACGCTCGGTCATGACCAGGAGATCGCCGCCCGGCGCGGCCACGGCCATGCCGGCAACAGAATCGCCCTTGCCGAACTTGATGCCGATCACGCCCTGCGTGTCGCGGCCCATCGCGCGAACCTCGGTCTCGCTGAAGCGGATGGCCTTGCCGAGCTGGGTGGCGATGAGGATCTCGTCCGAGCCGCTCGTCGGCGTCACCCAGTCGAGCTCGTCGCCTTCCTGCAGGTTGATCGCGATGAGCCCGTTGCGACGCACGTTGGCGTATTCCGCCAGCGCCGTCTTCTTGATGTAACCGTTCCGGGTGACCATCAGCATGTAGCGCGCCTCGGTCTCCGACTCCGGCCGCACGAACACCGCGGTGATCCGCTCGTTCGAGCCGATGTCGATGAGGTTGTTGATCGGCATGCCCTTCGCCTGCCGCTCACGCTCCGGCACCTCGTGGACCCGGAGCTGGAACACGCGTCCGCTCTGGGTGAAGAAAAGCATCGAAGCATGCGTGTGCGTGGTGAGCAGGTGGACGGCGTAGTCCTCCTCACGCGTGCCGCTCGGCGCGTCGCTCCCGGCGGTGGGCCGCGCTCCCTTGAGCCCGACCCCACCCCGCTTCTGCGCGCGGAACACCCGCAGCGGCTGTCGCTTCGTGTAGCCGCGATGTGTCAGCGTCACGACCACGTCTTCCTTGGGCACGAGGTCTTCCGCCGAGAGCTCGGTCGGCTCCTGGTCGGTGATCTCGGTGCGGCGATCGTCGCCGTACTTCTTGGCCATGTCGTCCATCTCTTCCTTGATCAGCATCCGCACCTTCTGGTCGCTGGCCAGGATGCTCTCCAGGTAAGCAATGGTCTTGATGATCTCTTCGTACTCCTGGTCGATCTTGCCGCGCTCGAGCCTGGTCAGGCGTCCGAGAGTCAGAGCGAGGACCGCCTTGGCCTGCTTTTCGCTGAGGCCGAACTTGGTCTGCAGCTCGGTGGCCGCCGTGTCGGTGTCGGCGGCGGCGCGGATCGTCTTGATCACCTCATCCAGGTGATCGAGGCAGATCTTCAAACCCTCGAGGATGTGGGCCCGCTCCTGCGCTCGCGCGAGGTCGAAACGGGTGCGCCGGAGAATGACGTCGCGGCGATGGTCGATGAAGAGCTGCAGCGCCTGCTTGAGGCCGAGGATGACCGGCCGCCCGCCCACGATGGCGAGCATGATCACGCCGAACGTCGTCTGCAGCGCGGTGTGCTTGTACAGGTTGTTGAGCACGGTGAACACCTGCGCCTCGCGCTTCAGCTCGATGACTATCCGCATGCCCTGGCGATCGGATTCGTCGCGCAGGTCCGCGATCCCCTCGAGCCGGCGGTCGGAGACCAGCTCCGCGATCTTCGCCACCAGCGTCGCCTTGTTGACCGCGTATGGAAGCTCGTCGATGATGATCCGCTCCCGGCCGTTGGGCGCCTGCTCGAAGGTGTGCCGCGCACGGACCACGATGCGGCCGTGCCCGGTGGCGTAGGCCGCCTTGATGCCCGCCGTGCCCATGATCAGCCCGCCCGTCGGGAAGTCGGGGCCCTTGACAAAGGCGAGCAGGTCCTCGCCGGTCGCCTCCGGGTTGTCGATTAGGTGCTTGACCCCACCGGTGATCTCACGCAGGTTGTGGGGCGGGATGTTGGTCGTCATCCCGACCGCGATGCCGGTGGCACCATTGACCAACAGGTTGGGGATGCGAGCCGGCAGGACGTCCGGCTGCTCTTCGGTGTTGTCGTAGTTGGGGACCATGTCGACCGTCTGCTTGTCGATGTCCGCCAGCAGCTCGCCGGTGATCGCCGACAATCGAGCCTCGGTGTAGCGCATTGCGGCGGGCGGATCACCGTCCACGCTGCCGAAGTTACCCTGGCCGTCGATGAGCGGGTAGCGGAGAGAGAAGGGCTGCGCCATGCGCACGAGGGCGTCATAGACGGCCGTGTCCCCGTGCGGGTGGTACAGCTTGAGCACGTCACCGACGAAAGCCGCGCACTTGCGATGCCGGCTGCCCGAGGTGGCGCCGGCGCGATGCATCGCATAGAGGATGCGGCGCTGGACCGGTTTCAGCCCGTCACGTATCTCGGGCAGCGCCCGGCTGATGATGACGGACATCGCGTACTCCAGGTAGGAGTTCTGCATCTCCTCCTGGAGGCTGCGGCCGAGAACGGTTCCGATGGTGCTTTCGTCAGTCACTGGTCGATGCCATGCCTTTGATGATTCATTCCTCGTACCTCTTCAAGACCACCACGGCGTTGTGCCCGCCGAAGCCGAACCCGTTGGAGATGGCGATGCGCACATCTTTGCGCCGCGCCTGGTTGGGCACGTAGTCGAGGTCGCACGCGGGGTCTGGGTTTTCGTAGTTGATGGTCGGGTGGATGATGCCGCGATTGATGGTCAGCAGCGTCGCGATCGCCTCCACCGCGCCCGCCGCGCCGAGCAGGTGCCCGATCATCGACTTGGTGCTGCTGATGGGCACCTTGTGCGCGTGCTCGCCGAGCGCGATCTTCAGCGCCTTCGTCTCACCCGCGTCGTTGAGCGGCGTCGAGGTGCCGTGCGCGTTGACGTAGTCGACGTCGCCGGGTGCGATACCTGCGTCCTGCAGCGCCAGCGTGACGCATCGCGCCGGCGCCTCTCCGGTTTCGTCCGGCGCGACCTGGTGAAACGCGTCGCAGGTCAGGGCGAACCCGAGCACCTCACCGTAGATGCGCGCGCCGCGATTCTTGGCGTGCGCGTCGGATTCCAGGACCAGCGTGCCGGCGCCTTCCCCAGGGACGAAGCCGTCACGATCTCGATCAAAAGGCCGGCTCGCCTTCTCCGGCGCCGCGTTGCGTGTCGACAGCGCCCGGATGGCGTTGAAGGATGAGATCCCGACCTCGCAGAGCGAGGCTTCCGCGCCGCCGGCCAGCATGACGTCGGCGTCGCCGTGCTGGATCATCCGCGTGGCGTCACCGAGCGTGTGGGTGGAGGCCGCGCACGCCGTCGTCACCGTGGTGTTGGGGCCGCGCAGGTGGAAGGCCATCGCGACCGAGGCCGCGGCCATGTTGGGGATGATCATGGGGGCGTACAGCGGATTGAGGCGCCCTTTGGTGGCGTAGGCGATCGCCCCGTTGGTCATTTCGATGAAGCCGCCGATCCCGGTGCCCATGTCGACTCCCACCCGAAAGCTGTCCTCTTTGGCGAGGTCGAGGCCGGAGTCGGCCAGCGCCATGGTGGAGGCGGCGACCGCCATCTGGGAAAAGCGGGCCATGCGCTGGGCCGCCTTGCGGTCCATGAAATCCTGGGGATCGAAGTTGTGCACCTCGCAGGCGAACTTCGTCGTCAATTTTTCGGTCGAATACGCGCTCTCGACGATGCGGGCGGTGCTGCGCCCCTCGATCAGGCCGTCCCAGTACTCATCCAGGTTCTTGCCAAGAGGATTAACAGTCCCCATTCCGGTCACCACGACGCGCGTGCGGCCGTTTTTCATGGCTTACCCACCTCTGCGCGAATCTTACGCACGAGCTGATTTTCCACCGCATCCCTGGTGACCCGGATCGCGTTCTTGACGGCCCGGGCATCCGAGCGCCCGTGCGCGACCACCGCCACGCCATCGATCCCGAGCAGGGGCGCGCCGCCGAACTCGCGCCAGTCGATGCGGGCGCGCAGCTGCCGGACGCCGGATCTGATCAGCAGCCCGCCCAGCTTGCCGCGCACCGTCTTGGGGATCTCCTCGCGGAGATTGCGGAAGAGGAAATCCGCAGTCGCCTCCGCCATCTTGATGGCGACATTGCCCAGGAAGCCATCCGCCACGATGACGTCCGCGCGCGCCGCGTAGATGTCCTTGGGCTCGATGTTGCCGACAAACCCCCGCAACGCGCCCTTGAGCCGCCGGGTCGTCTCCTTGACCCGCTCGTCACCCTTGCCCTCCTCCTCGCCGTTGCTGAGCAGGCCCACCCGCGGGTTGGCGCGGCCGAGCATCTCGCGCGCGTAGACGGCGCCCATCGCGGCGAACTGGACCAGGTATTCGGGCTTGGAGTCGACATTGGCGCCGACGTCCAAGAAGTAGGCGAAGCCGTCCTGGGTCGGCACGATCGAGCCCAGCGCCGGCCGCTCGATGCCTTTGATCCGCCCCTGGATGAGCAGCGCCGCGGCCATGATCGCGCCGGAGTTGCCGGCCGAGGTCCAGCCGTCCACCTTGCCTTCCTTGCACAACCGGGCGCAGACGCATATCGACGAGTCGGGTTTCGCCCGCACCGCCTGCGCGGGGTGCTCTTCCATCGTGATGACCTGGGTGCACGGCACCAGCCGCAGTCGCGGATGGCGGTCCAGCAGCGGCTGCACCGCGGGCGGCAGCCCGACGAGCGAGATGTCGAGCCCGTACTCCGTCGCGGCCCGCGCCGCGCCCTGCACGACCTGAGCCGGCGCGAAGTCCCCGCCCATGGCGTCCACGGCTATTCGCATCTGACGGGACCGGCCTCAGATGTCGAGGTTGCGGACGCTCTTGGCGTGCGCCTGGATGAACTTCTTGCGCGGCTCGACATCCGGGCCCATCAACTTTTCAAATGTGTCGTTGACCGCCGCCGCGTCCTCGACCTCGACCCGCAGCAACAGCCGGGTCTCAGGGTTCATCGTCGTCTCCCAGAGCTCCTCGGCGTTCATCTCACCAAGACCCTTCATGCGCGCCGCCTCGGCGTTCTTGCCCAGCTGTCGCGTCGCCTTGTCGCGCTCGCCCTCGGAGTGACACCAGATCACCTGCTTGCCCTTGAACACCTTGAAGAGCGGCGGCTGGGCCATGTAGAGATAGCCCTTTTCGATGACCTCCGGGAAGTAGCGAAAGAAGAACGTCAGCAGCAGCGTGCGGATGTGGCTGCCGTCGACATCGGCGTCGGTCATGGTGATGATGCGGTGGTAGCGGATCTTTTCGATGTTGAAGTTGTCGCCGACGCCCGCGCCCATCGCGGTGATCAGGTTGCGAATCTCATCCGACGTCAGGACCTTGTCCAGTCGCGCCTTCTCGACGTTCAGGATCTTGCCGCGCAGCGGCAGGATGGCCTGCGTCCTGCGGTCGCGGCCGCCCTTGGCGGTGCCGCCGGCGGAGTCGCCTTCGACGATGTAGAGCTCACAGTGAGCGGGATCGCGCTCCGAGCAGTCCGCGAGCTTGCCGGGCAGGGTGCTCGACTCGAGCAGGCTCTTGCGCTGCACCAGGTCACGCGCCTTGCGCGCCGCCTCACGGGCGCGAGCCGCGGTCAGCGACTTCTCGACGATGCGCCGGCCCTCGGACGGATTCTCGTCCAGGTACTGGGTCAGGCCTTCGGTCAAGGCGATGGAGACGTGGCCCTGGACCTCGGCGTTGCCGAGCTTGCCCTTCGTCTGGCCTTCGAACTGCGGCTCCAGCACCTTGACGCTGATCACGGCCGTCAGGCCCTCGCGCACGTCCTCACCGGTGAGGTTCGGATCCTGCTCCTTGAGGATGCCCGCCTTGCGTGCGTATCGGTTGAGGACGTTGGTCAGCGCCGCTCGGAAGCCGGTGAGGTGGCTGCCGCCCTCGATCGTGTGGATGGTGTTGGCGAAGGCGATGACGTTCTCGACGAACGTGTCGTTGTACTGGAGGGCGATCTCGACCTGTGTGCCCTCGACCTCGCGGTCGACGTAGAAGGGCTGGTTGACGACCGCCTTGTCGCGGTTGAGGGCGCGGACGAACGAGACGATGCCGCCCTCGAAATAGAAGGTGTTGGTGAAGCCCAGGCTCTCATCGGCGAGCGCGATCTCGAGCCGCTTGTTCAGGTAGGCCATCTCGCGCAGCCGGTGCTGGATGATCTCGCCATCGAGCTTGGTGTCGGGGAAGATTTGCGGATCGGGCCAGAAGCGCACGACCGTCCCGGTGTGGTCCGTCTTGCCGACGACCGTGACCGGGCCTTGCGGCACGCCGCGCTCGTATTCCTGGTGGTGGACCTTGCCGCCGCGGTGGACCCAAACCTCGAGGCGTTGGCTGAGGAAGTTGACCGCGGAGACGCCGACGCCGTGCAGGCCGGAGGACACCTTGTAGCCGCCGCCGCCGAACTTGCCGCCGGCGTTCAGGCGGGTGAGCACCAGCTCGAGGGCGGAAAGGCCCTCTTTCTTGTGGATGTCGACCGGGATCCCGCGCCCGTCGTCCTCGACCGAGCAGCTGCCGTCGGCGTGCAGGGTGACCAGGATCCTGGTGCAGTAGCCGGCCAGGGCCTCGTCGACGGCGTTGTCGACCACCTCGTAGACCAGGTGGTGCAGGCCGGTCGAGCTCGTCGAGCCGATGTACATGCTCGGACGCCGCCGCACGTGCTCCCGGCCTTCGAGGACCTGGATCTGCTCGGCGGTGTACGCCACGTCCGCGCCTAGGGGTTTGGGCCTGTGATTGCGGTCCGGGGGCGGGGTTTTGGCCTCGATCACCGGGGAATCGGCCCTCCCAGCGTGGAGAACTCGTAGGGATCAACTGGGCAGAGGTTCAGGCCCCTAATTCTACCCGATTTCGAATTCAAACACGGCCACCGGCGGGCCTTAACCAGGGCTCCGGGCCGCGGGCGCGCCGGGCGCCGGCTCAGCCTAGGAGGAGGGTTTCCAGCGCAGAACCGGATCTTCCGCCTGGCCTTGCAGGTAGGCGTTGATCTGCCGCGCGGTGGCCACCTCGTCGAGGCGGCCGACGGGCAGGCTTCGGGGCTCGTCGTGGAGCGCTTGCGGGTTGGTCCTGGCCTCCGCCACGATCTCTTTGATCGCCGCGGCGAAGGCGTCCAGCGTGGCCTTGCTCTCCGTTTCCGTGGGCTCGACCATGATCGCCTCGGGCACCACCAGCGGGAAATACACCGTCGGCGCATAGAAGTCGCGCTCCAGCAGGCCCTTGGCGACGTCGAGGGCGCGGACGCCGTCGTTGCCCAGGTTGCGGGCGCTGGCGACGAATTCGTGCATGCACGGCCCCGCGTGCGGCATCTCGAGGTCGCCCTCCACCTGCTTGCGGAGGTAGTTCGCGGCCAGCACCGCATCCTGGGAGGCCTGGGTGAGCCCGTCACCGCCCATGGCAACGATGTAGGTGTAGGCGCGGACGAGCATGCCGAAGTTGCCGTAGAAGCTGCGCACCCGCCCGATGGACTGCGGCCGCTTGAAGTCGAGGGTGAGGTGACCGTTGGTGCGCTCCACCGTGGGCGTCGGCAGGAACGGGACGAGGTCCGCCTTCACCCCCACGGGCCCGGCCCCCGGGCCGCCGCCGCCGTGCGGCGTGGTGAACGTCTTGTGCAGGTTCATGTGCACGGCGTCGAACCCCATGTCGCCCGGCCGGCAGATGCCCATGAAGGCGTTGAGGTTGGCGCCGTCGTAGTACAGCATGGCACCAGTCGCATGCACCATTTCCGCAATATCCAGTATTTCCCTCTCGAACAGACCCAAGGTGTTGGGGTTGGTCAGCATGAGCGCCGCCACCCTCGGCGACAGCTTGGACTCCAGGTCGGCCAGGCTGATGCGGCCGTCGGGGCCGGATTTCACCTCGACCACGCGGAAGCCGCTGAGCGCGGCGCTGGCGGGGTTGGTGCCATGGGCGGAGTCGGGCACCAGGACCTCCGTGCGCGCCTCGCCTCGCGAGCGCTGGTAGGCCTGGATCATCCGCAGCGCCGTCCACTCGCCGTGGGCCCCGGCCGCCGGCTGGAGCGTGACGCGATCCACCCCGACCACGGCGCACAGCGCGCGCTCGAGGCGCCACATGAGCTCGAGCGCCCCCTGCACCGTGTCCTCGTCCTGGTACGGATGGAGGCCGGCGAACCCGGGCAGGGCCGCGGCGGCCTCGTTGACGACCGGGTTGTATTTCATCGTGCAGCTGCCCAGCGGATAGAACTGCTCGCTGATCGAGTAGTTGAGGGAGGCCAGGCGGCTGTAGTGGCGCATGATCTCGGGCTCGCTGAGCCGCGGCAGCCGTGGAGGTTTGGCACGCAGGAGGTCTCGCGGGAGGAGTTCGGCGGGTTCGGGCGCGACGACCTCGGCGTCAGGCAGGCGCGGTCCCTGAGCGTGGGGACGGCTCTTTTCGAAGCTCAGCGGCTCGCTCACGATTCCAGCACCGCCACCAGCTCGTCGAGCGCCCGGGCGTCGTTGACCTCGGTGCAGGTGAACGTGAGCACGCCTTTGAGCTCACGAAACCAGCGATGCACGTCGAGGCCGCCCAGAATGCCCTTGCGGGCAAGCTTCCTGATCACCGCCGGTCCCTTGGGCACGCGCATCGGGAATTCGTTGATGAATTGACGCTCGGGGAACGCCGGCTCCCATCCGGGCAGGCCGGCGAGCCGCTCGGCCAGGGCATGCGCGCGCTTGAAGCCGACCTCGGCGACCTGACGCAGCCCATCCGGGCCCATGTAGGTCATGTAGACGCTGGCGGCCAGGGCGCAAAGCGAGTGGTTGGTGCAGACATTGGAGGTCGCCTTCTCCCGCCTGATGTGCTGCTCGCGGGCGGCCAGCGCGAGCACGAACCCGCGGCGCCCGCCGGCATCGTGCGAGGTGCCGACAAGACGTCCTGGCAGGCGGCGCACGAGCTCCTTGCGGCACGCGATGAAGCCGACGTGCGGACCGCCGTAGCTCGGGCTGAGGCCCAGCTGCTGCCCCTCGCCCACCGCGATGTCGGCGCCGTACTCACCGGGAGGAGCCAGGAGGGCGAGGCTGATCGGGTCGACGCACGCGATGGCCAGCGCTCCGGCTCGATGCGCCGCCTGTGTCAACCCGGGCGCGTCGACCACCAGGCCGAGGAAGTCCGGCTGCTGGTAGATCACCGCCGCGGTCTTCGCCGTCGGCTCGGTTCCCTTCCGCACCTTGATGCCCCGACCCTCGCTGAAAGCCCGCAGGACCTCCGCGTACTCGGGGTGCAGGTATCCCGACACCAGGACCTCGTCGCGTCCCGTGTGGATGTGAGCCATCATCGCCGCCTCGGCGACGGCCGTGGCGCCGTCATACAGCGAGGCGTTGGCGACGTCGAGCGCGGTCAGCTCAGCGATCAGCGTCTGGAATTCAAAGATCGCCTGCAGCGTGCCCTGGCTCGCCTCGGGCTGATAGGGCGTGTAGGCGGTGTAGAACTCGGGCTTGGAGGTGACCGCGGCCACAGCGGCCGGGATGAACCGGCGATAAATCCCACCGCCGCGGAACGTCAGCCGGTCGGGAAAGACCCGGTTGCGAGCCGCAAGCGAAGCGATTTGGGCCATCGTCTCGAACTCCGAAAGGCCGGCCGGAAGCTCGAGCGCCGGGAGCCGCAGCGACCGTGGGATGTCGACCAGCAGCTCGTCCATCGACTGGACGCCGATGGCCGCCAGCATGGCCGCGCGATCTTCGGGGGAGTGGACGAGGTACGGCATCAGTGGATCACTTAGCCGGCCGAGGCCTCCGTCACCTTCTTGTAACCCGCCTCGTCGAGGAGATCGGAGGGCAGGTCTCCCGACAGCTCGAGCTTGAGGATCCAGCCCTCGCCATATGGATCGGAGTTGAGCAGCTCGGGATTGGCGCTGAGCTGGTCGTTGACGGCCGTGATCCGGCCCGCCACGGGCGCGTAAAGATCGCTCGCCGCCTTGACCGACTCCACCACCCCAAAGCTCTCGCGCTCTTCAAGTTTCCGGCCCGGGCTGGGCAGCTCCAGGAAGACGACGTCGCCGAGCTGGGCTTGGGCGAAGTCGGTGATGCCGACCGTGACTTCCTTGCCGTCGACCGTGAGCCACTCATGCGACTTGGTATAGCGGCGGTCAGCCATTCGATTCTCCTTCTACTCGCTGGATGCCGATGCCGGTCAAGGCTTGGCCGGGGCGACCGCTGATCGGGCCGAACCCCGATAGAAAGGCAGCTTGACCACCTCGGCTGGAGCTTCGCGGCCTCGCACCTCGACCGCGACCTTGTCTCCGACACGAAATGATGGGGCTTCCACCATCGCCAGCGCGATGGGATGGCCGAGGAAGAACGAGTGGGTGCCGCTGGTGACCAGGCCGGCGCGGCGGCCTTGAGCGATCAACGCGGCGCCATGCCGAGGGATGCTGCCCGGCTCGGTCCTGAGCCCGATCAGCGTCCTTCGCGGACCCTGCTCGCGAACTTGGACCAGGGCGTCGCGACCGATGAAATCGCCCTTGCCGAGCTTGACCGTCCAGCCCAGGCCGGCCTCGTAAGGGTTGACGGTTTCGTCCATGTCGTTGCCGTAAAGGCGGAGCGCGGCCTCCAGACGGGTGGCATCACGAGCGCCGAGTCCGGCGGGCAGGACGCCGGCTGCGCCGCCGGCTTCCAGGATCGCATCCCAGACTTTCCCGACCTGGCTCGAGTCGATGAAGAGCTCGAAACCGTCCTCTCCGGTGTAGCCCGTGCGGGAGATCAGGGCGCTGACCCCGGCCACCTCACCGGGACGAAAGCCAAAGTACGGAATGTCGGCGGTGTCGGAGCTGCCCCCCGGCAGCAGCGCCTGCGCGGCAGGGCCCTGAAGAGCGATCAGGCTGATCTCCCGCGTCCGGTCCTCAAGCGACACTCCAGGCGGCAGGTGGTCGCACATCCAGGCCGTGTCCTTCGCGCGGTTGGAGGCATTGACGACGACCAGGAATCGGTGCTTCGTCTCGCGATAGACGACCAGGTCGTCGATGACGCCGCCATCGGGCCGGCAGAGCAGGGTGTAGAGCGCATGCCCGGGCGCCAGCGTGCCCAGGTCGTTGGTGAGAAGGCCCTGCAGGTAGGCCTCGGCCGCGGCGCCCTCGACCAGGAGACGGCCCATGTGCGAGACGTCGAACAGACCCGCGACCTTGCGGACGGCGAGGTGCTCGTCGCGAATCGAGCTGTACTGCTGTGGCATCTCCCAGCCGCCAAAATCCACCAGGCGACCGCCGAGCGCGACGTGGCGGTCGTAAAGGGCGGTTCGGTTGATCGCGCTAGCTGTCAAATTCAACCCGCTCGCCGTCATCGTCGTCATGATCGAGGTCGATGACCTCTGGGTCGATGAAGGCGAGCAGCTCTTCGTCGTGCCTCCGGCGGGCGTCGGCCACGACCTGGGCGACGTAGCGGGTGCGCTCCACCGTCCATTCGAGCTTCTCGGCGAGCTCGTTCTCGGTGGCCAGGCGGTGAAGCTCGCGGCGCAGCAGCAGCTCGGTGCGCTCGTAGTCGGTGGCGGCGGCGACCAGCAGCTGCGCATCACGCACGGCGGCCGCCTCGGCCGCGATGGCGGCATCCAAGTGGGCGCCGATCCTCTGCTCGGCGAAGCGGCCGAAATCACCCTCTCCACTGCCCGCGAATGACCGGACGGCCTCGACGAGGCCGATCGAACCCTCCTGGACCAGGTCGGGAACCGACAGTCCGTGTCCGCCGCGGCCGGCGGCCAGGCGGATGACCAGCTTCAGGTTGGCCGAGACCACCCGGTCCTGGCTCGACCGGTCGCCCAGCGCCGAGAGCTCCAGCAGCTTGTCTTGTTCCCCTGGTTGCAGGGGCCGAGCGATCGCGGCTTGCCGGACCAGCTCCCGCAGCGCGTCATCGTCGTCGTGAACATGGTCCCGGCCGGTCGAGCCGCCATGCTCCTCACGCCGAGACTGCGCCCCCATCCGCTGGATTTTACGACCCTCTCGTGGCGCCCCCCCCGGCTCCGGACCGGGTCGCCGAATGTTCCACGTTTTACATCGGCAGCCCGAGCTCAGCCTTGCCATACTCGAAACATGCGCCGAGTTGGTGCGCTGCGAGTTGGGGCTGTCAGTTTCGCCCTGGCCGCCCTCCTGCCGCTCAGCGCGTCCGCGAGGTCCCCGCATGTCGACCAGGCCGACCTCAGCGGCGACATCAACACCATCACCGCCGCCTACATGGCGAATGCGGTCAGCCGGGCCGAAGCCGATCGAGCCGATGCCCTCCTGGTCGTGCTCAACACCCCGGGCGGCGTCTCCACCTCGATGGATGAAATCGTCACCAGCCTGCTGAACTCGAGCGTGCCGGTGATCGTCTACGTGTATCCAAGCGGCGCTCGCGCAGCCAGCGCGGGGCTGTTCGTCGCTCAGGCCGCCGACGTCCTGGCGATGGCGCCCGGCACCAACATCGGCTCCGCCCATCCCATCCAGGCCACCGGCGCCGACCTAACCGGAGATCTCGGCAAGAAGGTGCTCAACGATGCCGTGACCCGGGTCCGCAACCTCGCCACCCTGCACGGCCGCAATGCCGACTGGGCAGAGCAGGCCGTGCGGAACAGCGTCAACATCAACGCCGAAGAGGCGGTCAAGCTGCACGTCGCCGACCTGGAGGCGACCGACCCCGGCTCGCTCATGGCCGCGATCGACGGTCGCTCGGTGCCCAGGCCGAGCGGCGCTCTGGTCCTGCACACGGCGGGCGCCCAGTTCTACGACCTGCCGATGGGGTTCTGGCAGGTGTTCCTCAGCGCGCTCATCGACCCCACGATCGCCGCGCTTCTCATCCTCGTCGCCGGATACGGCATCATCACCGAGCTCTCGACCCCAGGCGCGATTCTGCCCGGAGTCGTCGGCGGCATCGCGGCCATCCTGGCCATCGTGTCGCTTGTCAACCTGCCGGTGAACATCGCCGGGGCGCTGATGATGCTGTTGGCGCTCCTGCTGTTCATCGCCGACCTCAAGGCCAACACTCACGGCATCCTCAGCGTCGGAGGTGTCGTCGCGCTCGTTCTCGGCATGGCGTTCCTGGTCAACACCGGGCCGGTCGGCCTCGGCGTGAATCCGATCGCCGCCGCCGGCTCCGCGGCCGTGACGCTGGGCTTCTTCGTCGTGTTCATCCGCAAGGTCTGGGCGGCGCGCCTGCGGCCCGCGTTCATGGGCGCTGAGGCGCTGGTCGGCGCGACCGGCGAGGCCCGCGAGGCGCTGGCGCCAGAGGGGCTAGTCTTTATCCAGGGCGCGCTGTGGAAGGCAGTCGCCCCAGGGGGTCCCATCCCGGTGGGGACGGCGGTTCGCGTCGTCGGTCGTCAAGGCCTGGAATTGGAGGTCGTCGCCGGCGAGCCGCCGGAGACCAAGGAGAAGAAGTAGTGGATGTCGGCACTCTGACCGTCGTCGCCGTGATCGTCGCGCTGGCGGTGATCGTGGTTTTCTCCAGCCTTCGCATCGCCAACGAATACGAACGAGGCGTCGTCTTCCGCCTGGGCCGCCTCATCGCGCTCAAGGGTCCCGGCCTGTTCTTCATCATCCCGTTCGGGGTCGACCGGCTGGTGAAGATCGACCTGCGGGTGATCACGCTCGAGGTGCCGCCGCAGGAGGTGATCACCAACGACAACGTGACCGCCAAGGTCAACGCCGTCATCTACTTCCAGGTCATCGATGCGCGCAAGGCCGTCACCCAGGTTCTCAACTACATCAACGCCACCTCCCAGATCGCCCAGACCACCTTGCGTGCGGCCCTGGGACAGGCGACCCTCGATGAGCTCCTGGCCAACCGGGAGAAGATCAACCAGAACCTGCAGAAGATCATCGACGAGCAGACCGAGCCCTGGGGCATCAAGGTCGCCGTGGTCGAGATCAAGGATGTCGAGCTGCCCAGCACCATGCAGCGAGCCATGGCCAAGCAAGCCGAGGCGGAGCGCGAGAAGCGGGCCAAGATCATCAACGCCGACGGCGAGTTCCAGGCCTCGCAGACCCTCGCCAACGCCGCCCAGGTGATCTCGTCCCAGCAGGGGGCTCTGCAGCTGCGCTTCCTTCAGACCCTGGTGGAGATCGGCTCCGAGAAGAACACCACGGTCATCTTGCCGTTCCCGATCGAGCTGATCCGGCCGCTCCTCGACATCGGTGCGGGAGGAGCTGACGGCGGCCCTTCCCGGCGGCGGCCCCTCCCCGAGCAGGGCTCGAAGGCCTGATCGACCAGCTTTTCCTGGACGCCGCCAGCGCGCTGGTGGTCCTGACGCCGCTGCCCCTGGTCATCACGGCCAACGCCGCCGTGGGCAGGCGATGGGCCTTTCACGCCACCGGAATCCTCGCCGGCCTGAGCGCTGGGGTGACGTTTCTCTTCGGCGCCCTCGATCTCGCCGGCGCCGGAGCCCCCGGCGGCCGCAGCCCGCTTGCCGTGGACCTGGGGATCATGGTCACCGCCGTCGCCGCCGCGGCGCTGGCCTCCAAACCAGTCCGCGAGCGCGTCGCCCGCATCCTGCCGATCGACCCGGACAGCCCGGTCCACGCCCTTGCCCTCGTCCTCGCCGTGATCCTCTTCGGCACCCAGTTGACGTCCATCGCCTTCACGGACGTACTCGCCTCGGATCGGTCCATACCGCCGCTCACGCTGGCCGACCTGATCTCCCAGGAAACGCCCTTTCTGATCCTCGCCGCCGCCGGCGTCGGCATCTACATCCGGCGTAACTCCCTCCAGGCCGCCACCCGGCTCGGGCTGGTCGCCCCCCGATGGTGGCAGCTGGCGCTCGCGCTGGCCGCCGCCGGCGCCTTTTTCGCCTTCGCCCAGGGAATGAGCGGCCTCAGCCACGCCTGGACGCCCGCGGTGGCCCGTCAGGTGGACGTCACCACACAGCACCTGTTTGGAGGCCTGGGCACTCCGGTCGGCATCGCCGCGCTGGCGATCGCGCCAGGGCTGTGTGAGGAGATCCTGTTCCGGGGAGCGCTTCAGCCGCGCCTCGGCCTGCTCGCCACGGCTGTGCTTTTCACGTCGATCCACACCCAGTACGGCCTGTCGCTCGATACGCTGTCCGTATTCGTCATCGCCCTCGGCCTGGGCGCGATCCGGAAGTCCACCAACACGACCACGTCGTGCGTCTGCCATATCACCTACAACCTGGTGGTCGGCCTCGGCATCGCCGACTCGCTGATCGGTCTCGCCGCCGCGGTCGAGCTCGCCCTGGTCGCCGTCGCCGCGTACGCGATCTGGTCGGCTCGCCGGCGCGCCGCCATGCCCGCCAACCCTTAACCACCTGGCTAGGCAACCCCGAAGCCCTGAGCTAGAATCCCCAGAATGGCACCAGATATAGGATCAGCCGAGCAGGCCTACCCCAAGATGTTGGCTGCCATCGCCCGTCCGATCGTCGCGGTGGTCAATCAGAAAGGCGGCGTCGGCAAGACCACGACCGCCATCAACCTGGGCGCGGCGCTCGCCGAGCTCGGTCACCCGATCCTGCTGGTGGACCTGGATCCCCAGGCCAACTCCACCTCCGGCCTGGGCCTGGACCCCACCCGCGCGCGCCTCAACGTCTACCACCTGCTCACCGGCGAGGCGACGCTCGAAAAGGTGGCCCTGCCGACCGGCATCGCCGGGATGCAGCTGGTGGCGTCACACATCGACCTGGCCGGTGGGGAGATCGAGCTGGCCGGCCTTCCCGGGCGCGAGACTCTTCTCCGCACGGCCCTGTCCTCGCTGCCCGAGAGCATCAGTTGCGTGATCATCGACTGTCCCCCCAGTCTCGGGCTGCTGACCCTCAACGCACTCGCCGCCGCCACCAGCATGCTCATCCCCACCCAGTGCGAGTACTTCGCGCTCGAAGGCCTCCGCCACCTCATGTACACGCACCAGCTCGTCCGTTCACACCTCAACCCCAAGCTGGCGATAGCCGGCATCCTCATGACGCAATTTGACGCGCGAACGACACTGGCCTGGGATGTCCTCGAATCGGTTCGCCGCTCGCACCCCCACCACGTCCTCGAGACCCTCATCCCGCGCAACGTCCGGATCAGCGAGGCGCCGAGCCACGGCAAATCGGTGATCGAATACGACCCCACGTGTCGAGGCACCGCCGCATATCGCGCCCTCGCGAAGGAGCTTTTGGAACGATGACCCAACCACGCTTGCGCGGCCTCGGCCGCGGACTCGACGCCCTCATCCCGATGTCCCGCGAAGGCGAGGCCCTGGTGCCGCAGATGATCGCGGTCGACCAGATCCGGCCCTCACAGCAACAGGTGCGCACGCGCTTCGACGCCGAACCGCTGAGCGAGCTGGCCGAATCGATCCGCCTGCACGGCGTGCTGCAGCCTCTGCTCGTCCGCCGGCTCACCGATGGCTACGAGCTCATCGCCGGTGAGCGCCGCTGGCGAGCGGCGCGTCTCGCCGGGCTCCTCGCCGTCCCCGCGGTCGTGCGCTCCGACGCCGGCAACGACGCGCAGCTGGTGCTCGGCCTCATCGAAAACCTCCAGCGGGCAGACCTGGATCCCATCGAAGAGGCCCGCGGCCTGCTCCGTTTGACCGAGGAGTTCGGCCTCACGCACGAGGACGTTGCCCAGAAGATCGGCAGGCACCGGGTCTCGGTCACGCAGTCACTCCGGCTGCTCGGCGGCTGCGCCGCGGTTCAATCAGCGGTCGCGGCGGGCGTGGTCAGCGCCGGCCATGCTCGAGCGCTCATCGCCCTCGAGGGCCAGGACGCGCAGGAGCACGGCCTCAAGGTGGTCGTCGCCCGCAGGCTCTCCGTTCGCCAGACCGAGAACTGGGTGAGGACCTATCGCCCCCGCCAAAAACCCCGCACCGACTCGACGGCGGAGCTGCGCGCCATGGCCGCGGACGTCGAGTCCAGGCTCGGCCTCCCGATCAAGCTGGTCGGAAGCCCCAACCGCGGCAAGGTCGAGCTCCGATACTCCAGTCGCGAGGAGCTGGAACGGGTCTGCGCTAAGCTCGTCTCTTAAATTTCATGGCCGCCCCACAACCGCGCGCGGCCGGAGCCGCCACCACCGAAGCTTCGACTGGCGGCTCGCTCCTGCGCGAGCTCGCGGAAGTCGTCGTGCTCGCGGTCATCCTTTATTTCGGCATCAGCTTCGCCGTGCAGACGGTGCATGTCGAAGGGCTGTCGATGTTCGCGACGTTGGACGACAACGATTACCTCATCGCCAACAAGGTCGATTACCGGCTGCACGCGCCACAGCGCGGCGACATCATCATCCTGCGCCCGCCGACCGACAACTCCAAGGACTTCATCAAGCGGGTCATCGCCCTACCCGGCGAGCGATTGCTGATCCGGGACGGCACCGTGTACATCAACGGCCGCCGTCTCGATGAGCCTTACCTGCCCGAAGCGTGGACGGTGTTCAACAACTGGCCCCAGGACGGCACCGACGGCAAGGTGATCCCGCCCAATGAGTACTTCGTCATGGGCGACAACCGCAACCGCTCCCAGGACTCCCGCGTGTTCGGGCCCATCGACCGCGACCGCATCGACGGCCGCGCGTGGTTCCGCATCTGGCCCCTGTCTCATTTCGGTGACATCTACCCCCAGATGCCAACGCTCGAGAGCGCGACCACCTTCGCGGGCTAGAGTCGCCGAGCCGCCGGGTCAGGCTCCGATCGCCGTCCTGAAGTCCACGTCGCGGACGAACGGTCCGATCACCGCCATCTGCACCGGTGAGCGCAGGACCTCGTTGGCGACGCGCTTGACGTCCTCCGCCGTCACGGCGTCGACCAGCGCCAGCTCCTCCTCGACCGTTCGAATCTCGTTGATCAAAAGCTCCTGGTAGGTGAGCCAGAACGCGACCCCGTTGGTGGTCTCGAGCTCGAGGCGCAGCCGGCCTTTGGTGAATTCCTTCGCCCGCTCGAGCTCCTCGAGCGTCGCCTCGCGATCGCAGCAGCCGGCGAGCTCCGCGATCACCGCGTTCACCGCCTCCGCCGCCTTCTTCGGATCCACTCCGAGATACACGCCCAGGTAGCCCGTGTCACGGTGCTTCTGCGTGAAGCTGTGCACGTCATACGCGAGGCCGAGACGCTCGCGAATGTTCAAGAACAGCCGGGAGCTCATCCCCTCGCCGAGAATCGTGTTGAGCAAATCCAGCGCGTAGCGGTCAGGGTGCAGGTAGCTGAAGGCGCGGACGCCAAGGCAGATGTGTGCCTGCTCGGTCCGCTTGCGGCGGACGAGGACGTGGGCGCCGTCCAGCGACCCCGGTGCGAGCGCGGGCAGCATGCCGTCCGCATGGGGCGCAAGCGTGAGCCGGGGCCGGACGACCGAGAGCGTCTCGACCTCATCCAGCGCGCCCGCCGCGCCGATCACCAGGTTCGGCAGCCGGTAGTGCGCGTCCGCGTACTCCAGGATGTCGTCCCGAGTGAGACGGCTGACCGATTCCACCGTGCCCGCGATGTCGCGGCCCAGTGGGTGCCCCGGCCAGACGAGCTCCTCGAACAGGTTCTGGACGTAATCCTGCGGCTGGTCCTGGTACATCTTCAGCTCCTCCAGGATCACCATCCGCTCGCGTTCCACGTCCGCCTCCTCGAGCTTGGAGTTCGAAACGATGTCGAACAGCACATCGAGCCCGAGATCCATGTGCTCGGACGGAACGCGCGTCCAGTACGCGGTCAACTCCTTGTCCGTGGACGCGTTGATGAACCCCCCGATGCCCTCGATCGCATCGGCGATCTCCTTGGAGGTCGGCCGCCGGCGCGTGCCCTTGAAGTACAGGTGTTCGATGAAGTGCGAGACGCCGGCAAGTCGCTCGTCCTCCAGCCTGGAACCACCGCCGAACATGAGGACGACGCTGGCGGAAAGCCTCTCCGGCATGGTGGCGGTGATGAGCCTGGCGCCTCCCTGAAGCACGTGGACGCGATGAGAAGAGGCCATGGGAGCGCCAGTATAGGACCGCCAGGGAACCGAGCCGCCGGGCTCGACTATGCCGCCGAGCCCCCCTCCTGCAGCGCCCCGAGGGCGGCGTAAAGGGTCATCGCGACAAAGTCGGCCGGCATGCCGTCGGACACCGCATCGAGCGCCTCGCCCAGGTATCGGCGGACGTTGGCCACCTGGTCGACCTCACCCAGCTCCAGGCAATCGCGAATCGCCTCGGCGATCTCGGTGGGTGTTATCTCCTCGTCGCCGGCGCCGTCGGCGACCGAGTTGATCAGCGCGATCGCCTTCCGGATCCGCTGAGCCGCGACCCGGCTCGGCACCGCAACCGCCCCTACCCGCTCGTACCTAGCCGGCCGCCGGCTTGCGAGGTCCGACGACCACCCGCCTTTCGGGCTCGTCGCCGATGCTCCCGCTGGTGACGTCCGGATCGCCTTCGAGCGCCAGGTGGATGGCCCGCCGTTCGAACGGCTGCATGGCGTCGAGCGTGATCGCGTCGCCGGTCATCTTGACCTGGCGGGCCGCACGCAGGGCGATCTCGCGCACCGTGTGCTCGCGGCGCTGCCGGTAACGCTCGACATCGACGATGATCCGCTCGCCTTCGGCCAGGTGCCTGCCGACCATCACGTTGGTGACCGATTGCAGCGCGCGCAGCGTCTCGCCACGCCAACCGATCAAGGTGCCGAGGTCGCGACCGCTGATGTCGAGTGTGATCGGGTCGGCGCCCGGCCGCACGGTCACCTGCGCGTGGACGCCCATGTGCTTCAGCAGGCCCTCGACCAGGGCCCGCGCCGCGTCCGCCTTGCCGTTGACGGGAGCGGCACCGGCGCTCGCACCGGCGCTTTGATCGATGACGCTGACTTCGACCACGGTCTCGTCGGCGCCCTCGCTGAGCACCTTGACATCGACGTTCCGGCGGCTCTCACCAAGCTCGATCAGCGCGGCGTCAACGGCTTCGTCGAGCGTGCGGCCGCGGCCTTCAGCGGACTTCATAGCAACCTCACCTCTTTGGCCTCCTGGGTTTGGAGCCGTTTCTGGGTTCATCCTTGGGTCCATGTCTGGGTCCACTCCTGGGCCCCTCGCCGGCCCTCTTCGGTCCGGCTCCCGGCCCGAGGTCAGCGCCCGCCGGCGCCGGCCTGAGGCGCGCCGGCAACAGGTTTCCCCACCCGACCACGAAGCCCTGCTGAATGATACTGACGCAGTTGCCGATAAACCAGTAGAGGCCCAGGCCGGCGGGGACGTTGAGGGCGAAGTAGCCGATCATCAGCGGCGAAAGCCACACCATCGTCCGCTGCATCTGCTGCGTCTGAAGCTCCTGGTCCGTCGGGTTGGGCGGCGGCGGCATCTGCAGCATCCTCGACTGCACCAGCGTGGTCACGGCCGCCAGGAGAGGGAAGACCAGATAGGCGATGGCGGGTATCGGCAGCCCGGCCAGCAGCAGGTGGTGGTTGGGGTTGTCGTTGAGGTTGGGGATGAAGAGGAACGGCGCGGGATGGTGGGCCGCCCGGGCGAAGTTGGTGAAGACGTAGTAGAGCGCGGTCAGGATCGGCAGCTGGACGACGAGCGGAAGGCAGCCGACCAATCCACCCAGCGGGTTGACCCCGTGCTCCTGGTACAGCTTCATCATCTCCGCGTTCAGCTTCTGCGGGTCTTTCTTGAACTTCTTTCTCAGGTCGGCGACCTGGGGCGCGAGCTTGCGCTGCTCGACCATCGTCTTCCGCTGGGTGACCAGCTGGAACTGCTGAAGCGGGGCCAGCAGCAGCCGGATGATGACCGTCAGGATCACGACCGCCACGCCGTAGGCACCGATCGTCTCGATCAGGGGCACGGCCTGCAGGTGGACGTACAGGTACTCGAGCACTCCGCCCAGGCTCTGCACGAACACGGCATCCCACAGGTCCTTGATGGGCTTGAACACGTCCAGGACCGAGCTCAGAAGGACGATGGCGCTCAGAAAAATGTCAGGCACTCCTGTGATCGGCGGCCGGCAGTACGTGGATCAGGGAACAGGATCGTAGCCGCCCTTGGCGAACGGGTGGCACCGGGCGATCCGCGCCGCCCCCATGAATCCCCCCCTCAGCCAGCCGTATCTCTCGACCGCCTCGTACGTGTACTGGGAGCACGAGGGGTAGTACCGGCAGGACGGCGGGAGGATCTTGGAAAACGACTTCTGGTAGCCGCGGATCAGAACGAGCAGGAGCTTCGTCATGGGTCAAGCCGGGAGAGCCTGAGCACTGCTTGATCAGCCTCCGCTCTCAGGTCGGCGAACGAAACTTCCAGCGCCGCCGGGCGGGCGATCAGGACCACGTCATATCGTATTCCCACGTCGCGCAGCGGCGAATCAGCACCGAGCAGCTTGATGCGCGCCAGCTCCCGCAGCCGGCGCCGGGCTCGGTTCCGCTCGACAGAGCTCTTCAGCCTGCGGCTGACCGTCACCCCGACCCGGCTCTCCGCGCCCTGGCTGGGGACGGCAAACGCCACGAGGGCCCGTCCGCTGTAGAACCGCCTGCCGCTGAGCGTCGCCTGGAAATCGCGATGCCGGCGGAGCCGCAAGCGCCTCTTCACCGGCGTGCGGGCTTAGCTCGTCAGCCGCTGGCGGCCCTTGCGACGGCGGTTGCGCACGACTCGAGCACCGCCTCTTGCGCTCATGCGGAGCAGGAAGCCGTGCACGCGGCGGCGGTACCGTTTCTTGGGTTGGAAGGTTCGCTTGATCGGAGGGATCTCCCTTGCAAATGACCGCAGGCCCGCGCGCGCGTGGCTGCAGCGTATGAGAACCGCGGTAGTGTACCGGACACCAGCCTGCCGGATGCTGATAGCGCTTTTGTAACTTCATCGGGTCGGTCGGAGCCTTGCAGCGACGTTGGCTGTTTGGTACACTCCCCGCCCGGAAGCACACGGGGCAGGGGCATGGCCAACAATCCAGTACAGATTTACCACGCTGGTCTGATTTATCTCTTCAAGTCACAGTAAGCTAGACGTACAACACCGCTTCCATATTTCGGGATTGACCGGATAGGGGATTTCGGACAGGCAGGCACCGCCAACCTGTGGAAATCCGGTCCGCTCTTTTCCACAGGCACCACGGAGGCGGAGCTCATGGTCAAGGAGCTTCGGTTGAACCTGCGGTCGCCGGCGGCGCGATTCATGAGTCGCCTCGTGGGTGCGGGGGCAGGAAAAGGCAGGAGAGGATTTGGTCCCAGGTTGTCCACAGCATTTGCAGAGCGGCCGCCCCCGCTTTCCCCAGGCACGGCCGGCGTCATCGACCGCTCCCACCGCCCGGTCGGGCGCCGGGCGGACGGCCGCCAACCGCGTGGGGTGGTGAGTTGAACCAGGACCAGATCTGGTCACAGGTCCAGGAGGAGCTGCGCTTCCAGCTCGCCAAGCGCACCTACGACATGTGGCTGAAAAACACGTCTGTGGTGTCTGCCGACGGCGGCACCTTCCGCATCGGAGTGCCGAGCAAGCTCGCGAAAGACTGGCTGGAGGACCGATTCTCCGGCCTCATCCAGGAAACGCTGCAGGCCGTGACGGGCTCCGAGGTGAACATCGATTTCGTCATCTCGCCGAGCGGGCACCGGCCCCTGTTGGTGGCGGTCGACTTCGAGGCCCAGGGGGCGGAGAACGGACACGGGAACGGGCACGACAACGGGGTGGAAGCCGCGTCCGGCGAAGAGCTCATCACGCCGTCCGAGCTCAACGCGCGGTTCAGGTTCTCCTCGTTCGTCGTCGGTCACAACTCGCAATTCGCCCACGCCGCGGCCAAGGCGGTCGCCGAGGCGCCGGGAGACAGTTACAACCCGCTCTTCCTCTATGGCGGCGTGGGTCTCGGCAAGACACATCTCATGCACGCCATCGGCCACGAGGTGCACGACCGGTTCCCCCGCAAGCGCGTGGTCTACCTCACTTCGGAGCAGTTCACGAACGAGGTCATCACCTCCATCGCCACCGCCCGCATGGGTGAGTTCCGGCACAAGTACCGCACCGTCGACGTGCTGCTCATCGACGACGTGCAGTTCCTCGCCGGCAAGGACCGCACCAAGGAAGAGTTCTTTCACACCTTCAACGCGCTGCATGAGATCAACAAGCAGATCGTCATCTCCTCCGACCGGCCGCCGAAAGAGATCCCCACTCTCGAGGACCGGCTGCGGTCGCGGTTCGAGTGGGGTCTCATCGCCGACATCCAGTCACCGGACTTCGAGACCCGGCTGGCCATCCTGCACACCAAGCTCGGCGGCAACAGCAGCCTCGTCCCCGAGGAGGTGCTCAGCTTCATCGCCCACAAAGTCCAGCGGAACATCCGCGAGCTGGAGGGCGCGCTCACCCGGGTGCAAGCCTTCGCCGCCGTCCACCAGAGGCAGCTGGACGAAGAGGAAGCGGCGCGACTTCTCGCCGACATCATCCCCGCCGGCACCCGCAAGCCGATCAACGTCGAACGCATCCAGGCTCTGGTGGCCGATTACTACAACGTCACCCTCGAGGACATGAAGAGCAAGCGCCGCGACAAGCACATCGTCTTTCCCCGGCAGGTGGCGATGTTCCTGGTGCGCGAAGAGACGCCGTCATCGCTGCCGGCGATCGGCAAGGCCTTCGGCGGCCGGGATCACACGACCGCGCTGCATTCCATCGAGAAGATCGCCAACGAGCTGAAGGAAGACGAGCGGCTGCGTTACGAGGTGCAGGCCATCCGTGAGCGGCTCTACGCCCAGTGATGCGCCTTTACACACTTTGTGCGAGCACCCTGGGGATGGGCTTTGGATCCGTCCGTGGCGGCCGGATTCTCCCCATCGGCTCAACAGGGCCCAAGCGGTCCTCTGGTGGTTGCCAAGAGGTTATCCACGGCTCGGGCCGATCTGTAAATGATCTCGACATCCACAGTCTGCACAGCGCTTACTGTTATCGAGTACGAATGATTTCAATCAAGAGAAACTCTTTCAACGGGGGACAACTGTCTTGAATGCCAAAGTAATCGCAGCTCAGATGAAGGTCACCTGCAGGCCGGCGGTGCTGGGCCAGGCGCTCCAGGTCGTGTCTCGCGCCATCTCCAGCCGAACCACTCTGCCGATTCTCAACAACATCCTCATCGAGACCACCGCAGAGGGGCTGGCGCTCACCGCCACCAACCTCGAGATCGGCATCAAGAAGCTGGTGCCAGCCGAAGTTTCGATGGAGGGTTCGACCACCGCGCCGGCAAGGCTGCTCACCGATTTCGTCGGCACCCTTCCCGACCAGGACCTCGACATGACCCTGGACGGCGCAACCCAATCGCTGGCCTTGCGCTGCGCCCGCTTCGACACCCACATCAAGTGCATCGAGGCGGAGGAGTTCCCTCCCGGACCTCGGCCGGATGAGGGCGACCGGCTGGAGGTCGCGCTCGACGAGCTCGTCAGCGCGGTCGAGCAGACGCAGATGGCCGCCTCGACCGACGAGGCGCGGCCGGTGCTGACCGGCGTGCTGGTGCAGGTCCAGGGCGGCAGCCTGACGCTCGCGGCCACGGACGGCCATCGGCTGGCGGTGCGCAAATTGACCGCGGCGGGCGCCTCCGACCTGGAAGCCAGCCTGATCGTGCCCGCCCGCGCCCTGGCCGAGCTCTCCAGAGTGCTGAAAGGCGAACCCGGCAAGGTCGAGGTGATCATCTCGAAGGCTCGCAACCAGGTGTTCTTCCGGGCCGGCACCTCGGAGCTGACCTCCAGGCTGATCGATGGGAAGTATCCCAACTACGCACAGGTTATCCCCAGCAAAAGCTCAACCCGGGTGAGGGTTTCCACCAGCGAGCTCACACAGACGGTTCGCGCGGTCTCCCTTTTCGCCCGTGACAGCGCCAATGTGATCCGAGTCAAAGCTCAACCGGGCGCCCTGGTCCTGTCGGCCACGACCAACGAGGTCGGGGACAGCAAAGCCGAGATGGCCGCCGACGTGGAGGGCTCCGAAATCCAGATCGCGTTCAACGCCCGCTACGTCCTGGACGCCCTGGGAGTGATTGGGGAGGACGAGGTCGAGCTGCTCTTCGACGGCCCCCTCAGCCCGGGACTGCTGCGACCGCCGGGCAAGGAGCACTACCTCTACGTGATCATGCCCGTGCGGGTGGCGATGTCCTGAAACCGGAGTGCGACTCCGGCGCCTGCAACTCAAGAACCACCGCAACTACGCCCAGCTGGATCTGACCCCCGGGCCTGGCGTCAACGTCTTCATCGGCGCCAACGGCCAGGGCAAGACCAACCTGCTGGAGGCGGTGGCGATGCTGGCGCTGTCAGCCTCGCCCAGGGCGCGCCGCGAATTCGAGCTGGTCGGCCCGGTGGCCGGCGCCTCCCGCATCGAAGCCGAGGTGGAGACTGCCGGCAAGACCGTCGAGCTGGCGATCACCCTGAACCTCGAGGGCGAGCGAGCACGTCGCGTGATCGAGGTCGACGGCATCCGGCGCAGGGCCTTCGACCTGCCAGGCCACTTCCGGGTGACCCTGTTCTGGCCGGACGACCTCGGGCTGGTGAAGGGCGGTCCAGAGCTGCGCCGGCGCTTCCTGAACCAGATGCTGGTGCAGATCGAGCCGGGCTATGCCCGAGCGCTCGCCGGACTGCGGCGGGTGCTGGAGCAGCGGAACAGCCTGCTCAAGCGGATGGCCGCCGGAGAGGAGGGCATGGACGTCCTGGAGGCCTGGAACCAGGAGCTGGTCCGGGTCGGCGGCCAGATCTCGGCGGCGCGCGCGGCGGCCGTCCGGGAGCTCGAGCCGGAAGCCGCGCGCTCTCATGCCGAGATCGCCGCGGGGGAACGGCTCGAGATCCTCTACGAGGGGCCGCCGGACGGTCTGGCGGAGGCTGTGCATAACTCGCTCGCCGAGGACCTTCGCCGGGGCTCGACCAGCATCGGTCCGCACCGAGACGACCTCCGGGTTCTGCTGGACGGCAAGGAGGCGCGCAGCTACGGCTCACAGGGCCAGCAGAGGACCGCCGTGGTCGGCCTCAAGCTGGCCGAGGCGACCGTGGTGACTCAGCGCACGGGCGAGCGGCCGGTGCTCCTGCTCGACGACGTGCTCTCCGAGCTCGATGCCGAGCGCCGGGCTGCGCTGCTTCGGCAGGTGGCAGCTGCAGGCCAGGTGATCATCACATCCGTTGAGGCGGGTCCGTTTCCCCCCGATCTCATTTCCAGGGCGATGGTCTGGAGCGTCAGCGAAGGGGGGATCCGGACCTGTGGATAAATTGGGCAATATCCTGCCCCGGGTGCTTCGGCGGCAGCCCGGCGGCGGGCGGCTGATCGGGACGCAGGTGGGTTCCGCCTTCCGCAACCTCATCGGGGCCGAGCCGGCGAAGCTGTGCGACGAGATCGAGCTCCATTCCGGCACCCTGGTGATCACGACGTCGAGCCCGGCGCTCGCCCACCAGCTGAGGCTGGACGCCGAGACGATCGTCGGCCGTTTGAACGGGCTGGGTCTCGGCCGCAAGGTTCGGGCGCTGCGGGTGCGGATCGGACGGTCGACTCGATCGGGATGACAGCGCCACGTCCCCACCCTGATCCTTCCCAGGCGGAAGCAGGCAGGCCGGCAGCCTCGCTTGGGCTCGAGCAGCGACGGGCCGCCGCCCTCGGGCGCGGGCCTGTCCGCGTGGTCGCCGGCGCGGGCACCGGCAAGACCGCGGTCATCGCCGAGCGGTTTCGCCGGCTGGTGGCGAGCGGCGTGGCGCCGGAGGCGATCCTGGTCATGACCTTCACCGAGCGCGCCGCCGGCGAGATGCGCCAGCGCATCGAGGACCTGGTCGGCGTACCCGCGGCTGCCGTCGGGACCTTCCACTCGATCGCGCTCGGCTGGCTTCGCGCCGACGGCCGGGCGGTGGGGGTGCCTGCCGGTTTTCGCATCCTGACCGGTGCCGATCGCTGGATCCTGGCCCGGGAGCTGATGTGGGAGCTCGGTGACCCGGCCCTCACCGCTGACGACCGGCCGGATGACCTGGTCTCCGCCGTTCTACAGGTGCTCGAGCGCATGAAGCAGGAGCTGGTGCCCCTGCAGCGGCTCGCGGCGTGGGCGGCCGCCAGCGAGGACCGCGAGCGGGCGGAGTTGATGCGCGCGTGCCTGCGGCTGTTTCGCGCCTACGAGAAGGCGTGCCGCCAACTCCGCTGGCTTGATTTCGAAGACCTCCTGCTGCTGGCGGTGCGGATGCTCGAGGTGAACCCGAGACTGCTCGGGGCTTACGCCGCGCGCTATCCGCATGTGCTCGTCGACGAGTACCAGGACCTGAATCTCGCTCAGGAGCGCCTTGTCGAGCTGATCGCGGGAGCTGGGGAGCCGTTCATCGTCGGCGATGACGATCAGTCCATCTATCGATTCCGTGGCGCGTCACGCGCCAGCCTGGAGCGATTCCTCCACCACTTCCCAGTGGCGCACACCATCACCCTCGGCCGGAACCGCCGCAGCTCGCGCCGCATCGTCGCCGCGGCGGCCGCCCTGATCGAAAGCAACCCTGACCGCCTGGCCAAACAGCTCCGCTCCGACCTCGCCGGAGCGCCGGTGGAGCTCTGGCTGTGTCCCGACGGGGCGACCGAGGGCGCGGCCATCGCCGCCGAGGCGGCGCGGCTGGCGGAGCAAGGCACATCCTTGGCGCGCATCGCGGTTCTGTGCCGCACCCACGCCATCGCGCGGCCGATCGCCGCCGCCCTCGCCGCTCGGGGCCTGCCGCACGTGCTGACCGGCGGCCACGGTTTTCTCGACCGTCCCGAGATCCGCGACGTCATCGCCCAGCTCAGGGTCCTGCGCGACCCGACCGACGTGGTCGCGCTGGCGCGGGCGATGACGCGTCCACCGCTGAGCCTGGAGGCGGCCGCGGCGTTGACCATGCTGCGGGATCGCGGTGAGGCCTCCCCCGTCGACGCCCTCAAGCGCTGGGCGCCCAGCTCACAGCTCGCGGAGCTCCTCGAACAGCTGGCGGCCGAGGCCCGCCGCCTGGATGTCCGCGACCTGTTCTTCGAGCTGATGGAGCGCACGCGCTACCTCGAGGCGCTGAGCGCGGGCCTGGAGAGGAGTGAGGCGGCGAGCGCAACCGCCAACGTGAGCCGGTTCGCGGAAATGATCGCCGACTTCTGCGAGACCTCGAACGATCGCTCGCTCGAGGCTTACATGCGGCACCTCGACCTGGTGCTGCTGTCGGGAGAGGACGAGGCGCCGGCGCCTGTGGAGGCGGTCGCGGACGCGATCCAGGTGATGACCATCCACCAGGCCAAAGGCCTGGAGTTCGACGCCGTCTTCGTGCCCGGGTTGGTCGAGGGCCGCCTGCCGCAATCTGGTCGATCACCGCGCTTCGAGCTCCCCCCGGCGGTGTTGGAGCCGCTCGTGCGCGGCCGTGAGGACGTGGTGGCGGAGGAGCGGCGCCTGCTCTACGTCGCCATGACACGGGCCAAGCGCCATCTGTACCTGACGCGCGCATCGCATTACGAAGGCGGGAGGCGGTGGCGCGATTCGCGCTTTCTCGACGAGGTGCGAGCGGCGGGTCCGCGCATGGTCCGCGAGCGGGAGATCGAAGGCTGCCCCGCCTCCCCGCACGCAGTCCCGCAACCCGAGACGAAGGGCGAGGTGGTCCTCTCCTACAGCGCCATCGCGGCATATCGCGACTGCCCGCGGCAGTTCTGGTACCGGTACGAGCAGCGCCTGCCGGCGGTCCAGAGCGCGGAAGCCGTGCACGGAGTGATCCTGCATGAGGTCCTGCGGCAGGCGGGCGAGGTTCGGCGGCAGGGCGACAAGGTGAGCGCCACGAGGCTGCGGTCGATCCTCGACGACGCCTGGAGCCGGACCACGTTCCCGGATCAGCGTCGCGCGCCGACCTTCCGGCGCAACGGGGCGGACCAGCTCGAGGCATATCGCAAGCGCGGAGGATTCGAGGTGGCTCCGGAATACCTGGAGCAGCCGTTCAGGGTCGCGGTCGATGGCTGGACTCTGCGCGGGGTCATCGACCGGATCGATCGCACCGAAGCCGGCTGGCGCATCACCGACTACAAGAGCGGCCGGCCGGTGACCCGCGGCCGGCGCGACCTGCAGGTGGCGCTGTACGCGCTGGGCGCCAGGTCTGCGCTGCGGCTGGAGCCGGTCGAGCTGGAAGTCGTTTACCTGGCGAACGGGAGATCGGTCGCGGTCGAAAAGGCGGATGCGCTGGTGGCTGAGGCTCGAAAGCAGGGAGCCGAGGTGGCGGACGGCGTGAGGGCGGGACGGTACGATCCCCGCCCGGAGCGCCGGCGGTGCCGGCTCTGTCCCTACCGGCTCGCCTGCCCCGAAGCCCTGTAGCGCGCCGCCAGCAGCAGGCACTCGCGCGCGATGTCGGACGAGGCGTACGGATGCGCGAGCTCGGCCGCCTTGCGCGACATCTCGCGCCACGTGGGTCCGCCTTCGGCGAGCACCCGGACCTCGTCAAAAAGCTCGGCATCCTTGGGGGCGAAGGCGCCGAACCCGGACTCGACGACGAAGTCGACGTTCGGTGACTCCTGGCCCGGGAGGAACCCGGTGATGATCAGGGGCAAGCCTGTGGCCAGCGCTTCGGCGATCGCGCCCGGGCCGGCCTTCGTCACGGCGATGTCGCAAGCGCGCATGAGCTCGGGCATGTAGTCGACGAAGCCGAGCACCAGCGTGGGCGTCGAAAAGTGAAGCTCCGACAGGCGCCTTCGCAATTTCTCGTTGCGACCGCACACCGCGATCACCTGCCATTGGTAGGGCTCCGATGCCAGCACCCTGACCTGCTGCGCGAGATGCCCCACGCCCGCGCCGCCGCCCATGACCAGGAGGGTGAAGCGGTTCTCCTCGAGGCCGAAACGGCGGCGAAGCGCCTGCTTCTCGCCCGGCGCCGGCGGCCGGAAGCGCAGGTCGACCGGCAGGCCCAGCAGCTTGACGCGGTCTGCCGGCACACGACGTCTGAGCGCCACCTGGCGCGCCAGCTCGGTGGGGGCGATGACGAGGTCGGCCTGGCTGAATGTCCAGCCGCGGTGGAAGTCGACCAGGTCGGTTATCACCGTCATGAGAGCTCGCGGGCGGCCGCTTTTTCTGATCGCCTGGTGGCTGATGTGGTTGAGAAGGGGATGGACCGACAGCACGACGTCCGGGTCGTGGCTCTTCAACAGGTCCACGACGACGTTGCGCACGCCGCGGCCGAAGACGGCCCGGATCGCCGCGAATGCTGGTTTGGTGTTGCTCGTGTGGTAGACGGCCCCCCAGGCGGTGCGGGACCGCTGGATCACGGGCGAGTAGAGCGAGGCGAGCCTGCGGACGACGCCGGGCCCCTGGCCGATGAGCGGGTCGGCAACCATCACCGTGCAGGTCGGGTCGAGGAGCTTCAGGGCGTCGGTGAGGGCTCGAGCCGCCGCTCGATGGCCGCCGCCGGTATCACTGAAGAGGATGAGGACCCGAGGTGAACCGCCGGTCGGTGTGGGAAGAAGAGGCGGCGGCGCCTCCAGCGACCCGGCGTCCGCCGGTTCGGCGCTTACTTCCGTCGCGCCGCCGCGCGGCGCGCGATCCACCGCATGTTGTATCGGGACAGCAGGAGGGTGACGAAGATCATGGCGATGATCCCGATACCGACCCAGAGCATCGTTCGCTTGGCCAGCTCGTTGGCGGACAGCGGAGCGCCTCCGGGGTTGCGGTTCTGCTCGATGATGTAGGCCGCCAGGTCTTTGACGTCCTGGTCGGAAAGCTTGGCGTTGCCGCCCTTGGCGGGCATCGGGAGCCGCTTCGGGTCTCCCGCCTGTGGCTGGCGTCCGTTAGTGATGACGTCGATCAGAAAGCTGGGCGCGAGGGTGTCCGCCACCCCGGGCAGCTTGTCGATCGGATTGAGCACGGCGCCGATCCCACCCTCGAGGCTGACGCCGTGGCACGAGGTGCAGTTGGCGGCGTAAAGGTTCGCACCCTTGGCCGGGTCTCCTGGCAGTGCCGAAGTCCCGGACGGCGAGGGCGACGCATCCGCCAGCGTTGTGATCGCGGTAAGGGCGAGCAGCGCCGGCACGGCCAGCGCGACCAACGCGGAAATCTTGAGGCCTCTAGTCAGGGGCATCGCGGCCAAATCATAACCTGCCCCAATTTTCCGCCTTCTGCGGGAATAGCCCGAGACCGCGTACGTTTTATGCGATATGGGCTCCTGTTCGCCGGTCTCCCGTTCTGGGTTCTGCTGCGTCTCGAGACGCTGGCTTGACGCGAGATCGGCCTACCGTGGCTGAGGCGAGTCACCTGATCTCCGCCCGCACCGCCCGCAGGCGCGTCGCGGTCATCTCCATGCACACGTCGCCCACCGCCTCTTTGGGCCACAACGCCAACGGCGGCCTCAACGTCTACGTCCACGAGGTCGCCAGCGCCTTCAGCGACCAGGGCATCGCCACCGACATATTCACCCGCAAACAGTCCCCCGACGATCCGGAGGTCGAATCCCTGGCTCCTCTCTCACGAGTCATCTATCTGCCGGCCGGCCACGACCTGGACAAGTACTCCCTGTACAACGAGGTGCCGTCCTTCGCCACGCGCATCCTCGACTTCGCGGCCCGAGAGCAGATCGACTACGACCTGCTCTTCTCTCACTACTGGCTCTCGGGTGAGGTGGCATGCCTCCTGCGCCCTGAGCTGGCTTTGGGGTGGGCGCACGTCGCTCATACCCTCGGCCTGGTCAAGAACCGCACCCTTGCGAGCGGCGCGCGGCCCGAGCCTGCGCTGCGCATCCGGGTGGAGGGTGAGATCGCGCAGCAGGCGGACCTCCTGATCGCCTCGACCGCGGATGAAGGGCAGGAGATCGTCGGCGGCTACAGCGCGGATCCCGAACGGGTTTTCATCGTGCCGCCGGGGGTCGACCCCACGACGTTCCAGCCCATGGACCGCGCCGACGCTCGCCGCCAGATCGGATACGGCAGCGGCCGGATGCTGCTTTTCGTCGGACGGCTCGAGCGGCTGAAAGGAGTTGACGTGGCGATTCGCGCGCTGGCGCTCTTGCGGGATCGCCAGCATGACGACGTGCGCCTGCTCATTCTCGGCGAGGACAGCCGGGACGGCGACGAGAGCGAGAAGGACCGGCTGAAGGCGGTCGCCTCGGGGCTCGGCGTGCGTGATCGTGTCACCTTCGCCGGCTCGGTCGCCCACCACGAGCTGCCGTACTTCTACGCCGCGGCTGACGTCTGCGTTATGCCGTCCTACAGCGAGTCGTTCGGGCTGGTCGGATTGGAGGCGCAGGCATGCGGGTGCCCCGTCGTCGCCTCAGGCGTTTCGGGTCTGCGTTCGGTCGTTCGAGACGAGGTGAGCGGGTATCTCATCGCCGGCCACGACCCCGCGGTGTACGCGGAAAGGATCGGACGCCTGCTTGCTGATCGCGAGCTCGCGCAGCAGATGGGCCGCCGGGGCCGCCTGCTCGCGCAACGCTTTTCCTGGACGCGGACCGCGGATCGCCTGGAGGAGCTGTTCGACGGCGTGATCGAACGCGGCCAAGCCCGCGTCCAGTCGGCGGATGGCCGCGGTCAGGTTCGCGTCCAGTCGGCGGATGGCCGCGGTCAGGCTCGCGTCTAGTCGGCGGATGGCCGCGGTCAGGCTCGCGTCCAGTCGGCGGATGGCCGCGGTCAAGCCCGCGACCATGCCGGCGTGCGGCACGAATAGGGGAACGACTCGAGGTTGAACCTCGTCAGCGCCGTCGGTCGGGTTCCGTCCGCGTTCATCAGCCAGACCTGGTCGCCGCTGAGGAACGCGATCTGATGCCCGTCGGGAGACGGCACGGGATCGGTGACGTCGATCGTCGAGTCCGCCGGCAATCCTGAAGCCGGGCTCAGCGCCGCCGGCGGAGAGACGACGTTGACCACGAACGCCTTGTGCAGGGCGCCGGCGGAGGTCTGAGTTGCCGCCGCAAACACGAGGTGGGCCGAGTCGGAAAGCCAGGCGGCCCGGCCGATATCTCCGCTCGCGACCGTGGTGGTGGCGGCTGTCCCGCTCAGGTTCCTCACGCGCAAGGTGGTCGTGCCCACGTCGGTGCGCAGATAGGCGATCCGGTTCCCGGCTGGTGCCCAGCTGACCGCGCTGACCGGAGCGGTGTCCAGCGCCAGCTGGTAGCGGGCTCGAAGGCCGACGTCATAGCCCCAGATCTCGTCCGGCGCGGTGGCGCCTTGAATGTATGCGACTCGCAGGCCACTCGGCGCCACGGCCGCCTCAGCCACGTCGGTGGCGATGATGGCGTCGGCACCGTCGCTGGTGAAACGGTGCAGGGTGCCGCTGCCGTCGATGTACACATATCCCGTTCCAGAGGCGAGTGCCGCCGCCCATGGCGCTTTGAAGGCGAGCGCCACCGAACCCCCGCCGGGAGTGAATTCGGACCACGACTCGCCGTCGCCCTGGAGCAGCAGCTTGTCCCCGGCGGGCGACCAGTTGAACGAGTGAACGGCGCTGGTGCTGAACAGCTGGCGTGGAAATCCGGTCTCGTTGACGATCCACAATCCACCGAGACCGCCGTCCGCGCCCTCGGTGGCGAAAGCCACCCAGTGGTGCAGCGGTCGCAGCGCGCTGGTGGTGAAATCGATGGTCTGGTCGCGGTCGAGCTGATTGCCGTCGGCGTCGAGGGCGCCGATGTTCAGGGCGAGCCGGTACTTGGTGTCTGGCGCCAGTAGCTCCGAGGGCGCGATGACGGCGCGGCGCCCGTCACCCGGATCGAGCCGCACATCGAAGGGGGCAGGGGGGGTCAGCGTCAGCGCCTCCTTCAGGCTGGTCGCGTCCATGGTGCGCGAGAAGTCGAGGGTCAGATAGGTGGCGGGATCCACGCCGGTGTCGGCGTTGGCCGGAGCCGAGCTCACCAGGCTTGGAGGTCCCTCGGTGATGAACGCCCAGCGGTGCCGCAGGGCGTACGTGTTGCCGGCCAGGTCGCGGTAACCGGCCTCGAGGATCACGTCGTATGTGGTGCTGGGCTGAAGCGTCGCGTGCTCGTAAATCAGCTGGCGCGGACTGAGCCAGCGCACGCTGCCGCGCGCGGCCGGAGCCAGGCGCAGGCGGCTCTCGACGGATGCCCGGTCGACGTCGTGGTCGAAAGTGATCCGGATCGGCTCGGTCGTCGAAACATCGATCGCTCCGCGCTGGGGAGAGTAGTCGACTATCTGGGGCGGGTTTCCACCGCACGCCAAGGTGAGCGGAAGAAGCAGCGCTGCCGCCGCCGCGGCCGCCCAGGCGCCGAGGCGCACCTTGGCGAAGGCTAGGCTCGACCGAGGCGCAAGACAACCCACCGGTTCAAGGGCTCCAATGGGCCGCTAGAGGTGGGACTTGAGACGGGCCCTCATCTCCTGCGCCAGCTGCTCGAGCCGCGAGGAATCGACGAAGAGAAGCGAGATGCTGGGGATCTGGTCGATGGCCGACTCGATGCCGGCCATCGAGGGATCGGCGGCGCCGAGGATGTCCTTCACCTTGCGGGCGCGGTTGCCCAGCGCGTCCTCGGCCATCGCCTGGAGCTCGGCCACGATCGACGCCCAGTCCAGCTGCGTGTCGCCCGAGGCGGCGATGGGCGGAGTCGTCGGCGCAACCGGCACCGAGGGCGCCTGCCCATAGCTCGAAAAGGCGCTGGTCGAGAACTGAGCCGTCGGCGGCTCTGGCGTGATGACGGGCATCGACGGCGGGGTCGGCACCACAGTTTCGGGGGCCGCGGGCGCGGCCTGCGTCGCGGGGGCAGCCGCCAGCGGGCTCCGGGAACCGCGCCGTCCGCCGGCGATCTCGCCGACATCCAGGGGCGCGTGCTTGCTTGCGTCCGCCGACTTGACCTCGATCATCGCGGCGGGGTCGTCGCACAGGGCGAGCGCCCGGTCGGGTTTGTCGGAGATGTCGCGGGACTCGCTCGTGTACGCACCGGCGAGCTCACCCTGAGCGAGGATGATCACGCCGGTGCCGGCGCCTGACCGGATCATCACGCTGCCGCTCAGCTTGCGGTCGCTCAGGAACTTGAGCAGCGCCTTCATGTCGACCCACGCGGCGTAGAGCTCGGTGTACATCGGACGCGAAACGGTCAGCTCGTACAGCCCGTCGATGAGCTCGGCCGAAAGGCCGACCACGTCGAGAACCCCATGGCCGGCGGTGACGTCATCGTTGAACTGCATCAAAGCCGGTTTGCCGAGGACCAGGCTGCCTGGTTCGGTCGCGCCGTCGTACATGCACTCGAGCGCCGAACCTTCGCGGAACAGGATCAGTCCCGACGCGTCGTCGGTCAGCAGCCGGACGTAACCGGTGTAGCCCTCCCTTTCGAGGGTGGTGATCAGCCGCGGAAAGTCGACGAACGAAGTCTTGAGCGAGTCGTAGATGACCTGCCCTGCGGGAACGGGGATCGGTTCGCGTCCATGCTTGGGCTGCGGGCGATGCTTCACGCCTCGTCTCGGCTGGGGTGCTTCCAACTTCCTCTCCGGTTCAGCATGATCTCTGCGCTCGGGATGTGGTTCCGGCTCGTCGACCCGAGGTTCGACCCGGGGTTCGGCAAGGGGCTCAACGGGGATCTGCCTCGGTGCGGACTCGGCCGCATGGACGAGGTCGTGGATGCCGGCCCTGACCGTTTCGTCCGCGGGGAGCTTCGCCTTGGTGTCGAATTCGAAATCGCCCCTGGTCCAGTGGAGGGCGTTGACCACCGCGTCGTCGCCGGCCGTGCCTTCCCCCTGAGCGTGGAAGAGATGACCGAACAGGAAGTAGAGCGACGTCGACTGGCCGTTCCCATCGTGGAGCGTAAGCGTACCGGTGGACCGCTCACCCTGAGCGGCCTCCAACAGTGATCGAAGGGGAATTTCGGCGAGAGTGCCGTGTGAGTGCAAGAGCTTCTCCTGGGATCGGCCCAGCCCGATCATGAGACTAAGTAAGAGAAGTTAGTATAGATATCGAGATCGAATCCGCGCTCCCGGAGCTGCCCGAGACCGGCGCACCTCCGCCTCCAACCGTCAACGCTTCGCCCGCGCGCCTGCTGCTCGTCCGGCACGGCCAGTCGACGTGGAACCGTGAGCACAGAATTCAGGGTCAGCAAGATCCGCGTCTCTCCGATGAGGGCCGAGGCCAGGCTGCACGGCTGGGTCGAAGACTGCTCGGGCGACGCCTGGCCGGCTGTTACTCCAGCGACCTGAGGCGCGCTTTCGAGACCGCGGAGGTCATCGCGGCGACGACTGGCGTGGATCCTGAACCGATGGCCGGCCTGCGTGAGATCCAGCTCGGCGGTTGGGAGGGACTGCGGAGCGAGGAGATCGCCGAACGGTATCCCGATGCCTGGGCGAGCTGGACGCGGGAGCCGGACTGGGACCTCGTGCCGGGCGCCGAGGGCGCGGCCTTTTTCGAGGCCCGGGTGGCCGCGGCGCTGGACGCGATCCTCGAACGGCACCAGCACGGCGACGTCCTGGTCGTGACCCACGGAGGCGTGATCCAGGTGGCGCTCCACCGCGTGGTCGGCAGGCCCAGCCGCGGGCTCTTTCCGTTCAAGATCCAGAACGCGTCCATCACGCTGCTCGAGAGGCGCAACGGACACCTGATCATCGGCGGCGTCAACGACACGAGCCATCTGGAACCGGCTCTCGTCTCAGAACCCGGACCCGGATGAGCCGGCGCTCGCGGGGCGCAACCGAGTGACCACCGAGTCAGAGCGCTGGGACGCCGAGCTCGAGCAACGCGCCTCGCCCTCGCCTTCTCCGCTGCTGCAGTCCTGGGCGTGGGGCGAGGTCCAGGCGCGGGCCGGATGGACGATCGAGAGGGTCCGTCTTGCAGGCGGAGCGATGGCGAGCGTGCAGCTGCGCGCTGTCGGACCGGTGCGCGAAGCGTACGTTCCACGCGGCCCGGTTCCCGCGAGCGCCGAGGCCATCGACGCCCTCGTCGTTTGGGCGCGCCGGGCGAAGATGGCCAGGCTCACGGTCGAGCCGGAAGTTCCCGACGGTCTTGGCGCGAGCCTCACCGAGCGGGGTTTCGCGCGAACCGCGCCGACGCAGCCGCAGCACACCCGAATCCTCGCTCTTCGCCCGCCCGCGGAGCTGCTCCCGACCTTCAGGCACGGCCGCCGGTACAACATCCGCGCCGGGCTGCGGCGAGGAGTGGTCGTCGAGGAAGGCAAGGACGCCGCCGAGCTGTGGCGCCAGTCGGCGGCGGTCGAGCGCCGGGAGTCGATCAGCCTGCCGGGCCGGAGCTACTACCAGCTCCTACTGGACCTGCTCCCGTGGTGCCGCACGTATGTCGGGTACGAACCCCAGACTCGCCAGGCCCTGGCGACCGTGCTGGTGGCCCGGCATTCAGGCCGCGCCTACAGCCTGTTCGCCGGGCGCAGCGGAGCCCACCCGGAGCTTATGGCCAACGACCTGGCCTGGTGGGCCGCGATCAGTGCCGCCGCCGAGAGCGGCTGCCGGGACTTCGACCTCTGGGGCGTCCCGCCTCCAGACGCCGGGGAAGACCATCCATGGCGCGGACTGGGCTTCTTCAAAGCCGAGTTCGGCGGCGAGGAGGTCGCCTTCGCCGGCGCCTGGGAGTTGGTCCTCTCGAGCGCCGGAGCGCGGGTGATGACGCTGGAAAAAAGGGCCCGTATGCGGCTCCGAGTGTTAAGACGAAACATCTCCTAACAATCCTTCAAATCGGTTAAGATTCGGGCGGGTTAGCTGTGGCTTCCGAGTCATCGCGCAAAGTCCTGGTCGTCGATCCCGATGTGGCCACGCGCCGGCAGATCCGGGCGGCCTGCGAACAGGACGGGTACCAGGTGTTGGAAGCTGACGGCGGGGCCGAGGCCCTGCGCCGGTTCGAGCAGGCTCGCCCGGGCCTCGTCCTGCTCGAGATGACCCTGCCTGAAGGGGCCGGCTTTGACGTCTGCCGCGAGCTGCGCAAGCTGGACGCCGCGATTCCGGTGATCATGATGAGTTCGCGGGCCGATGAGATCGACGTCGTCGTCGCCCTCGAGATCGGCGCCGACGATTACGTCACCAAACCTCTGCGCCTGCGCGAGCTGGTGGCGCGCATGACCGCGCACCTGCGGCGCACGCGCTTGGAATCGGGGGAATCGACTCGCGGCCGGCTCGAGTTCCGCGATCTCGCCATCGACGTCAACGAGCGACGCACGTACAAGTCCGGCGAGGAGGTGCAGCTGACTCATACCGAGTTCGACCTGCTGACTTTCCTCGCGAGCAACGCCGGCAAGGTCCTGAGCCGGGAGAAGATCCTGAATTCGATCTGGGGATACGAGTACCCGATCGAGACCCGCGTGATCGACGTCCACATCCGGAACCTGCGCCGGAAGATCGAGAGCGTGCCGGCACGTCCTTATTACATCCTGGCCGTGCCGGGGATCGGCTACCGCTTCACGAACGCCCGCCCCGGGTAGCGGCAGCCGCGGCGCGGCGCCCTCGCCCGCGGGTCGCCGCGGCGCCATCCACGGGTTTAGACTCCACCCGTTTATCAGCCGGCGTGGAGGTGGGAAACATGCTGTTTTGGACTCTGGCCGTGCTGCAGTGGCTCCATGTTTTCTTCGCCATCTTCTGGTTCGGAAGCGTCCTCACCATCGACTTCCTGATCGTGCCCACGCTGCAGAGCCTCCCCGCGGAGGTGCAGCATGCCTTTGGCGGCGCGCTCGGCCGGCGGGCGCCCAAGCTCATCACCCCGGTCGCCGGCGCGGTGATCCTGCTCGGCATCCTCAGAGGCATCGCTGGCGGGGTGCTGGGCAACCTGGGCAGCGCCTACGGCGCCAGCTGGATCGCCTCTCTGCTGCTGGCCGTCGGTCTGATGTCCTTCGGCCTGCGCGTCATCACCCCCGCGGTCGAGAAGCTGCAGCGCACCCCACAGGGCGCCGAGTTCGTCGCCGCCGTGAACCGCGTGAAGGGGCTGACGCTGGCCGAGCTCGGCGGCTTCCTCCTGATCATCAGCTTTATGATCGCGATGCGGTTCGGTTACTAGGTCGCGATCGAACCCAGGCCGAGCTCGCGGAGCGACTCCAGGACGAAGGGTCGCTCCATCAGGCGTGGGTGAGGCACTTCGAGGCCGGGCTCGGAGATGCGCTCGCCCCCGAAAAGAAGGATGTCGACGTCGATGCAGCGCGGGCCCCAGTGCCGGGTTGGGGCGCGTCCGCCCTCGCGCTCCACCTCCTTGGCGGCCTTCAGCAGTTGACGCGCTGTTCCCGCCCACTCCACCTCGAGCACCTGGTTGAGGAACCTCGGCTGGTCGGTGACGCCCCACGGCGCGGTCTCGATGACGCGGCTTTGACGCAAGATGCGCGCCCCCTTCTGCCGCAGCCGGCGCCGGGCCGCACTGAGGTGGCGCGCTCTTCGACCGAGGTTTGAGCCAAGACCGAGGTAGGCGATTGCCAACTACGTGAATCGCGGTCAGCGCATCTGGTCGGCGACTCGGACCACCCGCGTCATCTCACGCACGTCGTGCACGCGGACGACGTCGGCGCCGCGCAGCACAGCGGCGGTCACCGTCGCCGCCGTGCCTTCGATGCGATCGCCGACCGGTAGGTCGAGGAGCTTGCCGATGAACGATTTCCGTGAGGTGCCGATGAGGATGGGGAGCTCCAGCGCCTTCAGCTCGCCGAGCCGTCGCATCACCTCCCAGTTCTGCTCGGCGGTCTTGCCGAAGCCGATTCCCGGGTCGATGAGGATCCGCTCGCGCGGAACCCCCGCCTGGGTCGCGCGCTCGACCGCCTCCCGCAGGAAGCGCTTGACCTCGTCCATCAGGTCCCCGGCGTACTCGGTCCCATCCTGGTTGTGCATCAGGAGCAGCGCACAGCCCTTCCGGGCCGCGAGCTCCGCCAGCCCCGGCGAGCGGGTCAAGCCCCAGATGTCGTTGACGATGGTGGCTCCCGCCGCCACCGCCGTCTCTGCCACCTCCAGCTTGTAGGTGTCGATCGAGACCGGTACATCGGTCTCACGCGCCAGGCGCCTGACCACCGCTGCCGTCCGCGACACCTCTTCCGCGGCGCTGATCGGCACATGGCCCGGACGCGTCGACTCACCGCCGACGTCCAGGAGGTCGGCGCCGTCGCGCAGCATCTGCAGGCCTTGGCTCACAGCTTGGTCCTCGTCCGCGCCCAGGCCGTCGCCGCTGAACGAGTCGGGCGTGACGTTGATGATGCCCATCACGTAGGTGCGGCTACCCCACAAAAAGGTGTGGCCGCCGATGTCGGCTCTCACGCGCCGATTGTAGGGTTGGGGTTCCCCCTCACCGGCGCGAGCTGGTGCTTGCCGGTTCGGGCGGCCGCCAACAGGGGCGAGCTGGTGCTTGCCGGTTCGGGCGGCCGCCAACAGGGGCGAGCTGGTGCTTGCCGGTTCGGGCCCGCTCACAGGGGCGAGCCGGTGCTTGCTGGTTCGGGCCCGCTCACAGGGGCGAGCTGGTGCTTGCTGGTTCGGGCGGCCGCCAACAGGGGCGAGCTGGTGCTTGCTGGTTCGGGCCCGCTCACAGGGGCGAGCTGGTGCTTGCTGGTTCGAGCGGCCCCTCACCGGACCTCTCCCCAAGGGGAGAGGGCATTTATGCTGCGATGTGGGATGAAGCTTGTTGACTTGGCCCGCGGGGTGCCGGGAGCCAGCCTCGACGGCGACGGCGAGGTGGAGATCACCGGCATCGCCTACGACTCACGGCTCGTCAGACCCGGCGAACTCTTTGTCGCCGTCGAGGGTCTGCAGGCGGACGGCCACGTGTTTGCGGCCGACGCGGTCGCCAACGGCGCGGCGGCGGTGGCGCTGGAGCGTCCCGTCAGGCTGCCGGCCGGAATGCCGGTGCTGCAAATGCAGTCGACGCGAATCGGGCTGGCCGAGGCGGCGGCGGAGTTCTACGGCCGCCCTTCCCGCCGGCTCAAGCTGGCCGGCGTCACGGGCACCGACGGCAAGACGACGACGACGCATATGGCCGAGCACGTGCTGCAGGCGAGCGGCATCCTGGCCGGAGCGATGAGCACGGTGTCGTTCACGGTCAGCGGACGCAAGATGGACAACAACAGCGGCCAGACCACGACGGAATCGCCTCAGGTGCAGGCGTGGCTCCAGCGCATGGTCGAGGCGGGCGTCGCCTGTGCAGTCATCGAAACCACCTCGCATGCGCTGGTCCAGGAGCGAGTGGGTGCGTGCGACTTCGACGTCGCCGCCTTCACCAATGTCGGTCGGGACCATCTCGACTATCACCCGACCTGGGAGAACTACCTCGAGGCCAAGGCGCGCCTCATCGACCTGACCGCGAGCGCCGCCGACAAGGGCATCGAGAAGACGGCCGTCCTGAACCACGACGACGCCAGCTACGAGCGCCTGTCGCAGCGGCCGATCGCGCGCCGCTGGTCGTACGGTCTTACCACCGCGGCGGACCTGCATCCGCTGGATCTGAGCGTCAGCGGTTCGGGGTCGCGCTTCCGCATGAAGACTCCAATGGGCGAGACCGATGTCACGCTGCTCGTGCCGGCGCGCTTCAACATCTACAACGCGCTGTGCGCGGCGGGTGTGTGCCTGGCGCTGGGCGTGCCGCTGGAGGAGATCGGCCGGGGCCTGGCCGGCTTCGAAGGCGTCCGGGGCCGGCTCGAGCCGGTCGATCTGGGCCAGGACTTTCGCGTCTTCATCGACTTCGCTCATTCCGCCGGGGCGCTGGCCAGCGCGCTGGCGGAGCTGCGGCCGTTCACCCCAGGCCGCTTGATCGTGGTCTTCGGGGCCACCGCCCGCTCCGACCACGACCGGCCCGGCATGGGCCGCGCGGCCGCCGAGTTCTCCGACTTCTTCCTCATCACCTCCGACGACCCGCTCGGCCAGGACCCGGTCGAGATCGCCCGTGACGTGCAGTCAGGCGCCGAGGGCCGAGCTGCCGGCCGCGATTACGAGATCGTCATCGACCGGCGCGCGGCCATCCGCCGTGCGATCGAGATCGCGAGGCCCGGGGATTGCGTGCTGCTCGCGGGCAAGGGCCACGAGCGGTCGATGCGTACGGCGGCGGGTTCAGAGCCGTGGGACGAGCGGGCCGAGGCCGAGGCGGCGATCAGGGAGCGGACGGCGATTCCTTAGCCGCGCCCGCCTCCGACCATGCGCACGATCTCCACGTGGTCGTCCTGGTTGAAGGTGATCGTCGCGTAGGCGACTTGATCGATGATCACCCCGTTGTGTTCGATCGCCACCGCTCGTGGATTGACGCCGAGCTGGTCGAGGTAGGCCAAAAGCGGAGTCGGCTGGGCGAGCTCGACTCGCTTGCCGTTGATCTGCAGGGTGATCATCGGAACAGCCTGATCGCGGCATAGCCGGCGGCGCCGGCTTGGTGGCAACTGGCGATGCGCTCTTCGGTGACGCCCCCGATCGCCAGGACCGGGATGCGAACCGCTCCGGCGACCTCGGCCAGCGCGGCCACGCCCGCGGCGGCGGCTTCGAGGTGGCTGGCGCTGGCCCAGACCGGGCCGAAGATCACGAAGTCGGCTCCGTCGAGCTCGGCCGCGGTGGCGCCCGCGATCGAGTGCACGGAGCGCCCGATCATCCGCTTGCCGAGGATGGCTCGCGCGTCCGCGACGGTGATATCGCGCTCCGGCAGGTTGACGCCGGCGGCGCCGGTCGCCAACGCGATGTCGCACCGCGAGCTCACCAGCACCGGCACCGGCGACGATGCCACCAGCTCGCTCGCCTCCCGCTCGAGAGCGCGCGCGTCCAGGTGTGGGGCTCGAAGCTGGAGGATGGTGGCCCGCGACGCCGCCTGAAGGCCCGCGCTCGCGGTCTCGACGACCGCCATCGCCACTGGCCGGCTCAGGACGGTCGCGAGATGCCCTCGGCCGGCGAGCTGGCGCTGGCCTGGCCGCGTCTGGGGATGCGGCCGGCGGTATAGGCCTTGCGCCCGGCCTCGACCCCTTCTTTGATCGCTTCGGCCATCAGCGCCGGGTCCTTCGCCAGGGCGACCGCGGAGTTGACCAGGACGGCGTCCGCGCCGAGCTCCATCGCCAGTGCGGCGTCAGAGGGGGCTCCGATGCCGGCGTCGACGACGACGGGGACCCGGGCCTCCTCGATGATGATGCGGATCTGCTCCTGGGTCTGCAGCCCCTGTCCGGACCCGATCGGCGAGCCCAGCGGCATCACCGTCACCGTGCCAAGCTCCTCCAGCTTTTTGGCGAGCACAGGGTCGGCGTTGATGTACGGGAGGACCTTGAAGCCCTCGCCGGCGAGCACCCGCGCCGCCTTCAAGGTTTCTTCCGGGTCGGGGAACAGGTATCGCGGGTCGGGAATGACCTCGAGCTTCACCCAATCCGAGAGCCCCATCGACCGCGCCAGCCGCGCGATGCGGATCGCCTCGTCTGCCGTGCGGCACCCCGCGGTGTTGGGCAGGATTCGGTACCGCTGCCAGTCGATCACGTCGAGGATGGTCCTCTTCTTCGGGTCGTCGAGGTCGAGACGGCGCAGCGCCACGGTGACCAGCTCGCAACCCGACGCCTCCAGGGCGGCGAGCATGGAGTCGTCCGTCGGGTACTTCCCAGTGCCGAGGAAGAGTCGGGATCGCAGCTCCACGCCGGCGATCACCAACCGGTCCGCGGCGGTGATGGTCTGCATGGATCCAGCTTAGCGAGTGGTGGATTTTGTCGAGGGCCGGTTGCGGACTTCCGCGCCACGGCTCGCCCGGAGCGGCGGTTACAGGTCCTGTTGCAGGAGCAGGGTCCTGTCCCGCTCGTACGTCAGGCGCTTGATCGCGCCGTCGATGCCGAGCCACAACAGCTTGTCGACTTCGATGCCCGGGCGGAACCGCCCGCCTCGAGCCTGCATCACCCAGTAGCAAGCCACCTTGTCACGGCCGCGGCGATCGACATAGGCGGTGCAGCCGAGCGGGCGCAGCAGCTCGCAGCGCAGGCCGGTCTCCTCTTTGACCTCGCGGAGCGCGCACTCCTCGGGGCTTTCATCCGGCTCGATCTTGCCCTTGGGCAGAGTCCAGTCGTCGTATGCGGGGCGATGGATGACCGCGATCTCGGTCTCCCCGGATGGAGCCGTCCGGCAGACGGCGCCGCCCGCGGCCCTGATCACGCTCACGTCGGTCACGTCCAGGATCTTTGTTGCCACCACTGCTCCTTCGTAAGCTGCAACGTTTGGGCGGCGGGGTCCCCTACGTCATGACTTGGTGATCGGCGCTGTCCTCGAAGTTTAGCCGTGCGCAGCGCCATCTCACCACGGGAAATTTGCCTCGCTTCGCGAGCGGCTAGAGCTGCCCCGCCAGGCGGATCTGACGGCGCAGGACCCAGCGGCTCACGAGGTTGATGCCGAGCACCATGACCACGAGCACGAGCGCGGCGCCCCAGGCCTGTTCTTGAAGTGACTTGTACGGCGTCAACGCGTTGTGGTAGACGAACAGCGGCAGGGCCGCCAGGGGTTGCGTTGGATCGAGCCTGAAGATCAGGTTGCCGAACCCGGTGAACAGCAGCGGCGCGGTTTCGCCTGACGCGCGCGCGACGGCCAGCAGGGCGCCCGTGATCACGCCGGGTGACGCCGCGGGCAGGATCAGCTGCAGCGATACGCGCCAGCGTGGGAGCCCCAGCGCGAGGCCGGACTCGCGCAGGCCGCCCGGTATCAGCGACACGGCGCCTTCGGTGGTGCGGATCACGATCGGGAGCATGAGGATGGCCAGGGCGACCGAGCCCGCGATGCCCGAGAAGTGGTGCAGGGGCGCGACGACCAGGGCGTAGGCGAAGAGTCCCACCGCGATCGATGGCGTCCCGACGAGCACATCGCTCGCCAGCCTGACCCAGCTCGCCCAGCCGGCCCGGTCGTACTCGGCCAGGTATACGCCGCCGAGCACTCCGACCGGAATCGCCATGAGCGATGCCAGGCCGACCATGATCGCCGTGCCGGCGATGGCGTGGGCGACGCCGGCGCCGGGGACGCCGACAGGCCGATAAGAGTTGTAGAAGAATTCGGGATGGACCACCGCCGGCAGGCCCTTGGTGACCGTGAACCACAGCACCAGTCCCAGCGGCACGAGCGCAAGGCCGGTCAGGGCGTAGATGATGCTCAACGACGCGGTGCTGGTGAAGCGCCGCCTGACGTTGCGGCTCACGCGGCCATCCGTGCTTGCGTGGAGCGGACGAGCAGCAGGGCGACGACGTTGACCGCGAGCGTGACCAGGATGAGCACCAGGCCCAGCTCGACGAGGGCCGCCGGGTAGAGGGTTCCGGTCGCCTCGGTGAATTCGTTGGCGATGACGCTGGCGAGCGTGTAGGCCGGATAGAAGATGGAATGCGGAATCTCGTAGCGGTTACCGATGACCATGGTCACCGCGATGGTCTCGCCCAGCGCGCGGCCCAGGCCGAGGATGGTCGCGCCGAAGATCCCGGCGCGGGCGGCCGGCAGGATGACGCGCCAGGTGGTCTCCCACCACGTCGCGCCGAGTGCCACGGAGTTCTCCCTGAGGCCGCGCGGCACCGCGCGGATGACGTCACGCGAGATGGCGGTCAGAGTCGGCAGGATCATGACCGCGAGCACCAGCGAAGCGGTGAGCAGGCTCGTTTGACGCGGCGGGCCGGAGAGAAAACCGATGAAGCCGAGGCGGTCGACCAGTGGTGTCTCGATGTGCTCGAGCGTGAACGGGGCCAGCACGTACAGGGCCCAGATGCCGTAGACCACGCTGGGTATCGCGGCCAGCAGCTCGATGCCGGTGCCGATCACGCCTCGCACCTTCGCGTGGCCCTGCTCCGCCAGCAGCACCGCGACGGCCACGCCGACCGGCAATGAGAGCGCGAGCGCGAGCCCGCTGGTGGCGACCGTGCCGAAGATCGCGGGCAGGGCGCCGAAGCTGTCGGTGACGGGGTTCCAATCGCTGCCGGTGAGGAAGCCGAAGCCGAACCGGCGCACCGCGGGCGCGGCCTGCTGGAGCAGGATGAGGACGATCAGGACGAGGGCGGCCGGGGCGGCCCACGCCACCACCGCCGTGAACGTGCGGAACCGGTCGGGCGCGCGGCGGAGGGTCGGAGCCGCGCTCACGCCGGTGTCGAGGGCGGTGGCCACGGTTACCTCAGGCGGATCCGCTGCCGGACTCGCCCTTACGGTCGAGCCGGTAGCCGATGCCCCGTACGGTGACGATCTCGAACGGCGCCACGCCGGCGAACTTCTCGCGCAGCCAGCGGATGTGCACGTCCACCGTCTTGCGGTCACCGGAGAATTCGTGACCCCACACGTTTTCGAGCAGAACGTCGCGAGTGTGCACGCGACCGGGGAACGCGAGCAGGTAGGAGATGAGGTCGAACTCGCGCGCCGTGAGCTTGACGTCCTCTCCGTTCAACACCACCCGCCGGGCGGCGCGGTCGATGCTGAAGTCGCCGATCACGTCGCGCTCCGGCATCGACTTGGGCTCGTTGGCCTCGGGTGAGGCCCGGCGCAGGACCGCATTGACGCGAGCGAGGACTTCGCGGATCGAGAAGGGCTTGGTGATGTAGTCGTCCGCGCCGAGCTCCAGCCCGACGATCTTGTCGACCTCGGCGTCCTTCGCCGTGATCATGATGATCGGCACGCGGCTGCTCTTTCGAAGCGCGCGGCAGAAGTCAAACCCGCTCATGCCGGGGAGCATCAGATCGAGCAGGATCAGGTCGGGCCTGGCGGTGCGCGCGGTGCGCAGGCCCGCCGCCCCGTCGCTGGCCTCCTGCACGGAGAAGCCCGCGGTGGCCAGGTTGTACTTCAGCATCTCCCTGATTCCCTCGTCGTCCTCGACCACGAGGACGCGGCCGGCGCCGCCATTGCCGGCGGGACGGGTCATCCCAGCTCCACCACCTGGCCCGACTCGAGGAACACGATGTCCTCGGCGACGTTGGTGACGCGATCGGAGATGCGCTCCAGGTTGTGGGCCACGAGGAGCAGGGTCACCGAGCGCAGGGCCCCGTCGGGGTCGTTCTTGCCGGCGCCCATCTCCGTCACCAGGTCCTCGAACACGCGATGCCAGAGGCGGTCGACCTCGTTGTCCCGGCTGGCCACCTCGCGAGCGTGGACCTCGTTCTGGTCGATCAGCGCCTCGAGGATGTCGTGCACCTGGCCGATCGCCAGCTCGCCCATGAGGCCGAATTCGGCGCGGAGCGCCTTCTCGGGCAAAGCGACCAGGGTGCCGGTCATCCGCGCGATGCGCACCGCGTAGTCGCCCATCCGCTCGAGCTCGGTGGCGATGTACTGGATGCCCATGAGATGCCGCAGGTCGCGGGCCACCGGCTGTTGCGTGGAGATGACCATGAACACCTGCTCGCGGATTTGCCGGAAGAGCTCGTTGAGGTACTGGTCCTGCGTGCGCACCTTCTCGGCCGCGGTGCCGTCGCGCCGGCGCAGGGCGTCGAGCGCGGCCTCGATCTGCGACTCGACCAGCGTGCCCATGCGCACGACCGACTCGCGAAGGCTCGCGAGCTCTCTTTCGAATGTCAGGCGCGGCATTTCAGCCGAAGCGCCCGGTGATGTAGGCCTCTGTGCGCTGATCCTGGGGCCGGTTGAAGAGATCCGCGGTGGGCGCGAATTCGATCAGCTCGCCGTATCGACCCTCGGGGTTCATGAGCATGAAGGCGGTGAAATCGGAGACTCGCGCTGCCTGCTGCATGTTATGGGTGACGATGACGATCGTGTAGTCCTGCATCAGCTGGCCCATCAGGTCCTCGATCTTGAGGGTCGCGACCGGGTCGAGCGCGGAGCACGGCTCGTCCATCAGGATCACCTCGGGGCTGACCGCCAGGCAGCGCGCGATCGCCAATCTCTGCTGCTGCCCGCCTGAAAGCGATGTGGCCGGGGCGTCCAGGCGGTCGCTGACCTCGTCCCAGAGCGCCGCGCTCTCGAGGCTCTGGCGCACCACGTCGTTGATGCGCGATGAGCTCCAGCCCAGCAACCGGGGCGCAAACGCCACGTTGTCCTTGATCGACATCGGAAACGGGCTCGGCCGCTGGAAGACCATGCCGACCTTCTGGCGCAGCTCCAGCAGCCGGCGGGTGCTGACCACATCCACACCGTCCAGCACCACCCGGCCCAGCGCGCGAGCCGAAGGCACCAGGTCGTACATTCGATTGAAGACTCGGAGCAGCGTGCTCTTGCCGCACCCGGAGGGCCCGATGATCGCCGTGATGCGCTTTTCGGGGATCTCGAAGCTGACGTCTTTGAGCGCCTGGTTCCTGCCGTAATAAAAGGAGAGGTTGTCGACCTTGATCTTGGTCGGAGCGGCTCCATACACAGCGCGTAGACCTGGCCTCCCTGCGTGCGCCAGCGGCTGTATCACCGGTCTGAGGTCTGCCATCCCCCGGGTTCAGGATATGCGGCCCCGGGTTAACGCAGGTTTATCCGTTCGTTAAGACTTGATGTGGCAGCGCGATGTAGAAGACCTGCCCGCCCTCCCGGGCGGCCTCCGTCCAGATCCGGCCGCCCAGGACCTGGACCAGGTGCTTGGTGATCGCCAGCCCCAGACCGAACCCGCCGGCCTCTCGCGGCCGGGCGCGGTCGACCTTGTAGAAGCGCTCGAAGACGCGGCTCCAGTGCTCGGGAGAGATGCCGGGGCCGCGGTCCCGGACGCTCAGGACCACCTCGCCGCCGGCCGATTCGGCATGCACGTCGATCGCGGTGCCAGGAGGCGAGAACTTGGCGGCGTTGTCGAGCAGGTTGTCCAGGGCCTGCACGAGCTTGGGCCGGTCGGTGGCGACGGTGAGCCCCGCTTGGATCGAGGTCTCGACCGGCCGGTCGATGCCGAGCCTCGTGACGCTCTCCCCCACCAGCTCGGCGAGGTCGAAGCGCGAAACGTCGAGGGTCATGGCGCCGGCTTCGATCTCTCCCAGATAGCGCAGGTTGTCGATGATCTTGCTCATCAGGTCGGCCTCCCTGACCAGCCGCTCGGCAAAGCGCCGACGGTCCTTCGGCGCCGGATCGCCCAGGAGGCTTTCGGCGGTCAGGCGAAGCGAGGTGATCGGGGTCTTCAGCTCGTGCACCAGGTTGGCGACGAACTCCTGCCGGACGGTCGCCAGGCGACGGAGCTCGGTGACGTCCATCAGGAACATCACCGTCTCCCCCTCGCGCCGCCCGGGCACCAGCTTGGTCAGCACGGTGCGGCGGTGGTGGACGAGCTGCGCTTCCGCATGCGGCTCGCCGGCGTCCACGATCTCCAACAGCCGGGACTCCAGCGTCACCTCGACCAGGCTCACCGGCAACCTCGAAGGCTCGATCACGAAGAACCTCCGCGCCGCCTCGTTGGCGCCGACGACCCGCCTGTCGGCATCGAGCATCAGAGTCATCACGGGAGCTTGCTCGAGGAGCTCCGCGAAGAGATCCCGCGGGGGCAGTTGCGGCTCCGCCGGCCCCATCTCCCGCCGCCGATCCAACATCACGGCCCGGAGTATATGAGCGCCTCTGTTCGAGTGGGTCCTGGATGCGCATGCTTGCAATGCGCCGGCCGCGACCGGCGGCGGCGGCACAGGGGCTTAAGGCACGGTTAACCCCCACTTAAACGGCCGTCCATACCCTGGATGTGCGTAGGTGGTCCGATTCATCAGGAGGGAATTCATGTTTCGAGTCAAACCGATCATGCGGTTGCTGCTGGCGGGTGCGGCAGCCGCCATGGTGGGGACCGCGTGTGGTGGATCCGGCACGGGCGGATCGTCGACGGCCGACGTCGGCAGTGGCGCGCTCACCGGTGCCGGGGCGACGTTCCCCGCGCCGTTTTATCAGAAGGCATTTTTCGATTACTCGGCGAAGTACCCGCAGGTCACCGTCAACTACCAGCCGGTGGGATCGGGCGCCGGCATCCAGCAATTCATCAAGCAGACCGTCGACTTCGGCGCGAGTGACGTGCCGATGGGGTCCGCCGACATCACGTCGGCCGGCGGCCCGGACACGTTGGTCCAGGTCCCGACCACTCTGGGCGTGATCGCGATCGCTTACAACCTGAACGGCGTCGCCAAGCTGCGGCTCGACGGTCCGACCCTCGCGAACATCTATCTCGGGCACATCACCAGGTGGAACGACCCAGCGCTCGCCGCGCTCAACCCGGGCGTGACCCTGCCGGCCAGGGCGATCACCGTCGTCCACCGTTCCGACGGCAGCGGCACCACGTTCATCTACACCGACTACCTGAGCAAGGTCTCCGACGAATGGAAGTCCCAGGTGGGCAACGCGAAGTCGGTCAAGTGGCCGGCCGGTATCGGCGGCAGCGGCAACCAGGGCGTGGCCCAGGCGGTTTCGCAGACCGATGGGGCCATCGGTTACGTCGAGCTGGCATACGTGGTCCAGACCGGCATGCACCAGGCGTCACTGAAGAACGCCAACGGCAAGTTCGTCCAGGCCAGCGTGGACGGAGCGACCGCCGCGGCGGGGCAGAACGACACCGTGAGCCCGACCAACTTCTCCATCACCAACGAGCCGGGTGACACGACCTACCCGATCGCCGGGTTCAGCTGGGTCATCCTGCACACGTCGTACAGCGACGCGGGCAAGGGCAAGGCGGTCGCATACCTCTTCAAGTGGCTCGTCACCGACGGGCAGGCGGAGGGTACGGACCTGCAGTACGCGCCGCTGCCGAAAGCAGTCCAGGACCTGGCGCTGGCGAACCTGAAGCTCATCAAGGCCGGGGGCCAGCCCGTCCTCAGTTAGAAGTCCTCGTCCTCCACGAAACGCGGCGCGGGTCGTCGGGGCCCGCGCCGTTGGCGTCCTTACAGCGGCTTGCGGGCGGGCACGCCCGGGCGGCGAGGGTAGGCGGGCGGCGTCGGGCGGAGCTTGTCGACGACGACGACGGTTCCGGACTCTCGGGCGGCGGAAGGCGCCGGCAGGACGGCGAGCAGCTCTCCGCCCATCGTCTGGATAGCATGTCGCGCGGGCGCCAGGTCCTCGCCCCTGGTCTTCATGGCCAGCAGCCGGCCGCCGACCCGAACCAGGGGCAGGCACAGCTCGGCCAGCACGGGCATCGGCGCCAGCGCGCGCGCCACCGCGACGTCGAACGCCTCGCGGAACTTCGGGTCGTGCCCCACCTCCTCGGCCCGCCTGGCCACGACCTCCACTCCCTTCAACCCCAGCGCGGCGCACGCGTGCACCAGGAACGCCGCCTTGTCCTGATCGGCTTCGATCAAGGTCACGCTCAACTCCGGCTGCTCGATCTTGAGCGGCAGGCCGGGCAGCCCGGCGCCGGAGCCCACGTCCACCAGGGTGCGCGCGGTGTCGAGGTGCTCGAGCAGCGCGAGCGAATCCGCCACCAGATCCATGTCCGGCCGGGCGACGAGCCCGGGCCACTCCGAGATCATGCGCGCGAGCTCAACCAGCTTAGAATCGTTCATGAGATGCCCATCTACGAGTATCGGTGCGAGAGCTGCTCTGAAACCTTCGACGTCCTGACCAGGTTCGCGGAGCGGGACACTGCTCAAGTGTGCCCGGCCTGCGAGTCGACGAAGACCAGGGTGCTGGTTTCGAGCTTTGCCTTCGCCGGCGCCGGCGACCCGTCCTCGGCCCTCGATTTCGGGAGCGGGGAGGGTGGCGGCGGCGGCTGCTGCGGAGGCTCGTGCGGCTCGTGCGGCTCCGGCCCGAACTGACGACCTAACTTGCTCTTCCCGGTGACATACCGGGTCAATGCCGCCGGCCGGATGGAGGTGGGCGGCTGCGACCTCGTCGAGCTGGCCCGCAAGCACGGCACGCCGCTATACGTCTACGACGAAGCGACCGTGCGCCAACGAGCCGCCGAGTATGTCGCGGCGATGGGCTTCGGCGGCCAGGTTCTGTATTCCGCCAAGGCCTTCGCCTCGCCCCAATTCCTGCGCATCGTGGCCGAGGAGGGTCTGGGGCTGGACGTCGTCTCGGCGGGCGAGCTGCACCTGGCGCTGAAATCCGGTTTCCCCGGCGATCGCATCCACTTCCTGGGCAACAACAAGAGTCGCGAGGACCTGGACGCGGCGCTCCTTGCCGGCGCCACGATCGTCATCGACGGCGAGCACGAGTTCGAGCTGCTGCGCGAGATCGTGCCCGAGGGCAGGCGGACGCCCGTCATGCTGCGCCTCTCGCCCGGCGTCAAGCCCGACACCCACGATCACATCGCGACGGGGCAGCTCGATTCGAAGTTTGGGTTTTCGATCGAGTCGGGCGCGGCGCGGCAGGCGGTGGAGAAGGCGCTGCGGCATCCGCGCCTGGAGCTGGTCGGACTTCACTCCCACATCGGCTCGCAGATCTTCGCCCTCGGCGCCTACGAGGACGCGATGCGGATCATGCTCGACCTCCTGGTTCAGCTTCGCGACGACCTGCGCTTCGAGCCGCGCAAGCTCGGCGCCGGCGGCGGGCTCGGCATCGCCTACACGCGCAACGACGATCCGCCGACCCCTCGCCATTTCGTCGAAACCATCCGGCACGCGCTCGACGCCGGCTGCGCCCGCCGCGGTCTGAAGGTGCCGCAGCTGGTGGTCGAGCCCGGCCGCTCGATCGCCGGCCCGGCCGGCCTGGCGCTGTACACGGTCGGCTCGATCAAGGACATCCCCGGCGTCCGCCGCTACGTCGCCGTCGACGGCGGCATGGGCGACAACATCCGGCCCAAGCTCTACGGCGCGCGCTACGAGGCCTACCTCGCATCCGACCCGGATCGCTCACCGGACGGCAGGGTGACGATCGCCGGCAAGTACTGCGAGTCGACGGACATCCTCATCACCGACGTCGAGATGCCGGAGCTCAAGCCGGGGGACGTCATCTGCCTCCCCGCCGCCGGCGCCTACTGCCTGGCGATGGCGAGCAATTACAACGGCATGCCGCGGCCCGAGGTGCTGATGCTGAAGGACGGCGAGGCGCGCGTCATGCGGCGGCGCGAAACCCTGGACGACCTGGTCGCGGCCGAGGTCTTCTAAAGCGCCCTAGGTCAGCGTGACCGTAACCGCCTGGCTTGCGCATCCGCTGCTGGTGCAGGCACGAATCGTCGCCGGTCCGGGCACCGCCGCCAATATCGTCACGGGTGCGGTGAACGAGCCGTCTGATTTGACCGGAGCTGTCCCGACGGTCGTTGATGTCGCCTGAATCAAGCTGATGGTCGCGGTCTGGCCCGGTCCAAAGTGGAAGCCGTAGACGGTGATTGAACCGCCGACCTTGACGCTTGAGGCTGAAAGTGTGATCGACGGCGCGGGCGGCGGCGGCGGGGTCGGACTGGCTTTCGGGCTGGAAGCCGGCTTGGGGCTGGCGCCGGTGGTGGCGGTCGGAGGCGCGCTCACCCCTGGGCTGGGGCTTGGGCCGGCGCCCGGGCTCGGGGTCGCCGTCGGGGTCGCGCCGGCGGTCGGAGTCCGGAGGGCCAGGGGTTCGATCACGTGCAGGGTCGCCGACGCGTGGCACTGGGAGGCCCAGCAGATCCGCACCGTGTGATCGCCGATGCCGATGTCGCGCGGCACCGTGATCGGGACGCTGACGTTGCCGCTGGAGCCGGCCACGAAGGGAAAGAGGTGGATCGTGCTCAGCAGCTGGATCTCACCTGATTGGCCGGCCGGCACATGGGCGGCGCTCACCGTCACCGTGCCGCCGGCGCGAACCGTCGTCGCCGACAGGGAGAGCGTCGGTTGGGGGTGCGCCGCCGCGTTGACGCCGATGGCGAGGAGCAGCAGCAGCACGATGACCGCCGCGGCGGCGAGGGCGAACCATCCCCTGCGCGATTTCGGCTTCGCCGCCGCGGTCGCCGGCGCCGGGTACGCCACCGCCACCGTGGCGCTCGGACTGGGGGCGGCTCGGGGCGCGGGTGGAACCTCGGCAGCGGCCGCCAGGGCGGCGAGCGGCATGGTGGAGGCCACCGCCGGCGCCATCGCCACCGTCTGCTCGACGGCTGCCGGGGCGGCCTGCGCGAGCGCGGCGGCGAGGGCGTCGACGAAGGCCGTGCAGCTCCCCCACCGCGCATTGGGGTCCTTCGCCAGCCCGCGCATCACGACCGCATCGAGGCGAGGGCCCAAACGCGCGTTGCGCGCGCTGGGAAGCGGCGGCTCGCGGTGCACCTGCGCGTACAGGAGCTCGAGCACGCCTTCGCCATCGAAGGGAATGACTCCCGTCAGCATCTCGTAGGCGATGGTGGCCAGGGAGTAGCGATCCGCGGGCGGACCGACCTGGCTGCCCGTCACCTGCTCCGGGCTCATGTAGGCCGGCGTGCCGGTGGTGACGCCGGAGATCGACTTCAGGGAGGAGCCCTGCATCAGCTTGGCGAGGCCGAAATCGGCGAGCACCGGGGTGTCGTCCGTCTCCAGCAAGACGTTGGCGGGCTTGACGTCGCGGTGGACGACGCCGAGCCCATGCGCGTAATCGAGGCCGGAGGCGATCCCGCGCAGGTATCGCAGCGCCGCGGGCTGATCCAGCAGCCCCTGGCTCAGGCGGTTCGCGAGGCTGCCGCCGGGGACGTACTCCACGATCATGTACGGCATTCCCTGGTACTCGCCGAAGTCGTAGACATTCAGGATGTTGGGGTGGCGCATCTGGGCGATCGCCTGCGCCTCGTGGCGGAAGCGGGCGGTCGTGTCCGGATCCGGTGCGATCGACTGCAGCACCTTGACCGCGCCGGTGCGCTCCAGCTGCGGGTGATAGGCGCGGTAGACCAGGCCCATGGCCCCCTGGCCGATGAAGTCCTGGACCTCGTACTGGCCGAGCTTGGTTCCGGGCGCGATCGACACGGAGCCTGATTATGCCGTTCGCACCGCTCGAACCCAGTCCGAATTAACCGATCGTCGGGCGCCGCGACGGGGCCGGCGACCCAGACTCGGCGGGCTCAGGCGGCGGCGTGCCGGCGGGCGAAGTCAGGCTGGGGCGCCCTGTTTCCAGCCGCCACGGCCATGTCTTCTGATCGCGACCAGGCCGGCCAGGATGGAGAGCGCGATCTCGCCTGGGGTGATGCCGCCGAGGTCGAGGCCGACGGGGCTCTGGATGCGGGCGATGACCTCTTCGGGCACGCCCTTCGCCCGCAGCGCCTCGAGATGATGGCCGGTGTGCCGCCGGCTCCCGACCAGGCCGATGAATCGGGGCTGCTTCGGCAGCACGGTTGCCAGCGCCTGCGCCAGGTCTTCCGCGTCGTGGTCGGTGTGCACGATGTAGAGCTCCGGCCCGAGGCCGGCGGGAAGATCGGTCAGCGCTCCGACCGCCGCCGGCCAGCCGGCGTCCTTCAGCCGCTCCGGCCGCGTTTCGACCAGCAGGGTCCGGAACCCGACCTCGGGCGCCCACCGCAGCAGCGACCGGGCGACTGGAGTCGCCGCGAAAACCAGCAGGGTCGGCGCGGGCGCGTACGGCTCGAGGTAGACCTCGATGCTGCCGAGGTCGTGGCGGTAGGTGCGAAGCTGAGGCGCTCCCGACTCGGCTATCCGCTCTGAGTCGGCGAGGGCGGCGCCGTCGAACTCGCTGCAGCCGAGCGTGCCCGCGAGCATGGCGGTTCGCGACAGGAGCAGCTTGGCGCCGGCTTGGGAGGGCGGTTCGCCATCCACCCTGATGACCGTGGCGAGCACGACCTCCTCGCCGCGGGACACGCGTTGAGCGAGCTCCTGTTCCGCGGTCAAGGGCCGGCCCGACCCGGCGGGATCGCTAGGCACGGACAGGCGTGCGGGTCAGCGCGGGCGAGATGATCGTATGCGCGCGCGAGACCTCCTCGTCGGTCGTGGCGTAGCCGGTCGTCAGGCGGAGGCTGCCGAGGGCCCGTCTCAGGTCGAGCCCCATCGCCAGCAGGACGTGTGACGGATCCAGCGATCCGGAAGCGCATGCGGAGCCGCTCGAAGCCGCGACTCCGGCGAGGTCGAGAGCGAGCAGCAGGTCCTCACCGCGGCGGTCGTCGAAGGCGCACGACGCGAAGTTGGGCAGTCGCGGTCCGGCGCCCGTGAGGGTCCCCCCCATCTCCTCCAGCAGCGATCTCAGCGATGCGCTCTGGTGCGCCGCCGAGCGCCCACGCGCCTCTCGCTGGCGCACGCAGACCGACAGCGCGGTGGCGACGGCGGTCGCGGCGGCGACATCCTCACGGCCCGCGCGACGACCCCATTCCTGCGGGCCGCCGAAGAGCTGCGGGTCGATCCGCACGCCATCCCTGACGAACAGGATCCCGCCGCGGCCCGCCCCCAGCTTGTGGCCGCTGAGGGAGACCAGGTCGGCGCCGCCGGGGATCGGAATCCATCGCGGCCCGGCGCAGGCATCGACGTGCACGAGGGCGCCGACGTCGTGCGCGCGCTCGATCACCTCGGCGACCGGCTGAATCGTGCCCACCTCGTTGTTCGCGAGCCCGATGGAGACCAGCGCCGCGCCGGGCGGGATGGCGTCGGCGCCGGCGCGGGCCGCATTGTCGACGCCGGCGATCTCCACCGCGTGACCCTCCGATTGCAGCCGCCGAACCGCGCCCAGGACGGATTGGTGCTCGGCCGCCCAGGTCACGACCACCCCGTGCCTGCTCAGACGGCGTGCCGCGCCGAACAGCGCGAGGTTGACCGCCTCGGTGCCTGACGAGGTGAAGGTGATCTCCGTGCGCCGGGCTCCAAGCGCGTGGGCGGCGAGGTCGCGGGCGCGATCGAGGGCGGCGCGGGCGGTGCGCCCTTCGGTGTGGGGGCTCGAGGGATTGCCTTCGGGCAGGCCGCGGAGGGCTTCGACGACCTGCGGCAGGACCGGCGCGGCACCCGCGTCGTCGAGATAGACCCGGCTCCGGTCAGGCGCGCGCACGAATGCGCTCCTGGTGATCAGCCGCGGCTGTGATCCGGTTGCTGGACGAGCTCGGGAAGAGTGCCCTGGAAGTTCTTGAGGTAAAGGTGAAGGTCGAGGATCTCGTCGATGCTGATCGGCTCGGCCGCCGCGGCGGGCTCGGACGCCGGCTCGGGCGTCGTGTCCTCGGTCTCCTCGACCGCGGCGCCCGCGATGGCGAGCACGACGATGAACGTCACCTGGCATTGGGCGCAAGTGACCTGGAGGTGGAAACGCTCCTCCTCGTGGCTGAGGACCTCGACATCGCAGCCCTTCAGACTGCGCCCGCACACCGGGCAGTTGTAGAAGCGTGCCCGGTCGCGGATGAACTCGATGATGCTCATCGCGGAGCCCATATTACGCCGCGACAATCGCGGCTAACGGCGGCCTTCGATGCATGTGCAACCGGCCGGCCCGACGACCGCGGAATGCACCGTCGCGGCCGGCAGCACCAGCCGATCCCCGGCCTTGAGCTCCAGCCGCCGGCCCTCGACCTCGAGCACGAAAGTTATCGACCCGTCGACGCAGTAGAGGACCTTCTCGTACCCGTGACTGTGGGCTCCATAGCGGTCTCCCGGCCCGTTCGACCACGAGTAGCAGCCGCTCGCCTCCCCTTTCAACCGCGTCATCATGTGTTCCAGGGTGGCCATCGAAGCGATTCTAGGACGGCAGCGGTGAAGCCCCGGTTTCTCGCCGACTGCAACGTCGGGCGGCTCGCGCGCTGGCTGCGCGCCCTCGGCTACGACGCCTCCTATCACGCCCGGATCGGTGACTCTGAGCTCGTCCGCGAAGCCGCCGCCGAGGGCCGCGTGCTCTTGACCCGGGACCGCGACCTCACTAAGCGGCGGGTCATCCAGACCGGCGCGGTCCGGGCGATTCTGATCCGTGACGACGAGGTGACCGAACAGCTGCGCCAGGTGTTCGGAGAGCTGGGCCTCGAGCTCAAGGAGGCGCTCACACGCTGCATCGAGTGCAACTCCGAGCTGCAGCCACGCGTCCTGGCGACGGTGGCCGAGCGGGTGCCGCCCCACGTCCGCCGCACCCAGTCGCGCTACTCGGAGTGTCCTGGTTGCGGGCGCGTCTACTGGGCCGGGACCCACTGGCAGCGCATGCGCGAGGTGATCGCGGCCCTGTGAGGGACGTCCTGCGCCGGCTGCTGGCGGGCGAGCTCACCGAGGACGAGGCCCTGGCCGAGCTGCGGACCATGCAGCTGGAGGAGCTGGGCGGGCGGGCCAGGCTCGACCTCGGTCGCTTCCTGCGCCGCGGCCTCCCGGAGGTGGTGCTCGCCCCGGGGAAGACGCCTTCGGAGGCAGCGCGCCTGACGGTGGCGCTGGCCGGGCGCCAGGGCCAGGGCCTGATCAGCCGCATGACCGCGCAGCATGCATCCGCCCTGCGCGCATCGGCTGCGGCCGCGGGCATCGAGGTGGCCGCGTATGGGGCTTCGGCGCGCGCGCTGCGGCCTGGATTCGCGCCGGAGCCGATCGAGGGCAGGGTCGGCATCCTCACCGCCGGGACATCGGACGTCGGCGCCGCCGAGGAGGCGAGGATGGTCGTCGAGGCGTGCGGGCTCCAGGCCCGGCTGGCGGCCGACCTCGGCGTGGCCGGTCTGCACCGCTTCGTCGGCCCGCTGGCCACGACCCTGGAATGGGGCGCCGACGTCATCGTCGTCGCGGCCGGCATGGACGGCGTGCTGCCAGGCCTCGTGGCCGGGCTGATCGACGTGCCGGTGATCGGCCTTCCGGTTTCGACCGGCTACGGCCGTGGCGGCGCCGGAGAGGGCGCGCTCACCACCATGCTCCAGTCGTGCTCGACCGGTCTGGTGGTCGTCAACATCGACAACGGGGTGGGCGCCGGCGCCGCGGCCGTGCTCATCGCCTCCCGGGCGTCGGCGGCGCGCACGCGGGCGAGCGGGGCCGGCCGCAAAGCGCGCGCTCGATAGGCGCGCCGTTCACCGCCGCCGGCGCGGCCGGAGCGCGGCGACGAGGGCCGCGACGATCGCGAGCGCGATGAGCAACCCGAGCAGCGGCGGCGCGATGGAGCGCCACATCTCCGCGCCTCCAGGGATGGCGAAGGTGAGCCCGAGCACGACGACGGCGGCGATCACTCCCGCAAGCAGCCAGGGAAAGCCCGACCGGCGCCGCCCGTAGAACAGCAACCAGAGCGGCCCGGGCCGCTTCTTCGGCTCGCTCACAGAAGTCCGGGCAGTTCGCTGAGCGAGGCGATGGTCGGGACGCCGTCCGGTGGAAGCTCCTGGGCATGCGCGGTCAGGATCACGGCGCGCATGCCCAGGGCGCGCGGGCCGTCGTAGTCCTCGCGTATCCGATCCCCGACGAAGAGGGCCCGCGGCGCCGCGACCCCGATGGCGTCCAGCGCCGCGCGGTACACGTCGGGCGCCGGCTTGCGCCGGCCGACCTCGCTCGAGAAGACGGCCGCGTCGACCCGCTCACCGATGCCGTTCGCGTCCACCTGGCGCCGCATCATCTCGGGGGGGAAAGGCGCATTGGAGCAGATGGCGCGCTTGACTCCATGGGCGCCGAGCCACGACAGCACCGGCAGCGCGTCGGCGTCCAGCCGGACGGCGCGGTCCCAGCACATCTGCTCCGCGTCAAGGATGTCGTGGAGGAGTCCGTCGGGCAGCTTCAGGCCCGCGCGCTCCCACGTCGCCCGATAGACGTCCATGTAGTCGACCTCGTCCTCGCTCATGCTGGCGATGTACTCCTCGAGCGGCAGCAGGACGTCGTGGAGGATCGCCTCCGCGTCGGGGGCGGGCACCCCCAGCGCGGCTTCGATGCGGGGGCGGAAGTCGCGCAGGACGTCGAGCAGCTCGCCGGTCGGATACGCGAACGTGACCAAAGTCCGGCCGTAGTCGAAAAGCACGCCTTCCGTGTCGGGCATCCGCATATCCTGAGCGCGTGACGAACCGGCTGACGCACCTGGACGAGAAGGGGGCGGCGCGCATGGTCGATGTCGCGGACAAGGCTTCGACCACACGCGAAGCGCTGGCGGAGTGCCTGGTGCGCATGGCTCCCGACACCCTGCGTGCGGTGCGCGAGGGGACCGCCAAGGGAGACGCCCTCCAGGTCGCCCGGGTGGCGGGAATCATGGCCGCCAAGCGCACGTCAGAGCTCATCCCGCTGTGTCACCCGCTGCCGCTCACGAGCGTGGCGGTCGATTTCGAGTTCGTGCCCGGCGCCATCCGGGTGCTCGCTCGGGCTCGCGTGGTCGGGCAGACAGGCGTTGAGATGGAAGCGCTGACCGCGGCTTCGGTGGCCGGTTTGACGCTGATCGACATGACCAAGGGAGTCGAGCGCGGCGTCTACCTGGAGGTGGTCCGTCTGCTCGAGAAGTCAGGCGGCCGCTCGGGGACGTGGAAGCGTCCCGGCGCGCGCCGGGGGCCCTCGAGCCAACCGTGAACGCTCACGTCATCACCGTCAGCGATGGCGTCTCGGCGGGCACCAGGGACGACGTCAGCGGGCCCGAGCTCGTGCGCCTGCTCAGCCAGGCCGGCTTCGAGGCGAGCGGTCCGGAGGTGGTGCCTGATGTGAGGGAGCGGATCACGACCGCGATCGTCACGGCCGCGTCGCGTGGCGCCGACCTGGTCGTCACGACGGGCGGCACCGGGCTCGCCGCTCGCGATGTCACGCCGCAGGCCACAGCGGCCGTCATCGATTACGAGGTGCCGGGCATCGGCGAGGCGATGCGGCGCGCCGGCGCCGCGAGCACACCGATGGCGTCTCTATCCCGCGCCATGGCGGGCGTGCGCGGAAGGAGCTTGATCATCAACGTCCCCGGCAGCGTCAGGGGCGCGACCGAGTCGCTGCTGGCCGTGATGCCGGTGCTCGACCACGCCGTGCAGCTGCTCCGGGGCCAGACCTCGCATTGAACCTCAACTCCGAGCTGGGAGAGGGCGCCGGCGCGGATGAGGCGATCCTGGCCAGCGTGGACAGCGCCAGCATCGCCTGCGGCGTGCACGCGGGGTCGGTCTCGATCACGATCGCCACGGCTTGGCGGTGCCGCGCGCTGGGGGTCGAGGTCGGCGCCCATCCCGGTTATGACGACCGCGCCGGTCACGGGCGCGTGGATCGATCGCTGTCTCCACCGGAGATCGAGGCGCTCGTCGCCTTCCAGGTCGCGGGCCTCGCGGCGGTGGCTCCCATTGCCTACGTGAAGCCGCACGGCGCCCTGTACCACCGCTGCCAGAGCGACCCGGCTGTCGCCGACGCTGTGGCGCGGGTTGCCAAAGCGCATGGGGTCGGGCTTCTCGGCCAGCCGGGATTCGAGATCCTCGCCGCCGCCGAGCGGGCCGGCATCCCCGGTTACCGTGAGGGGTTCGCCGATCGCCTGCTGCTGCCCGATGGCCGCCTCGCGCCGCGGACGCAGCCCGGCGCGGTGCTCAATCCAGCCCTCGCCGCCCAGCAGGCGGTGCGGCTGGCGCGATCGGGGCAATACGACACGATCTGCGTTCACGGCGACACCCCGGGAGCCGCGCAAATCGCCGCCAGCGTGCGCCAGGGTCTGCGCGAGGCCGGCGTGGCAACCGGTCCGCTGGCCCGCCGCGCGGCTCCCTCCTAGGTGGGAGCCGCCGAAACCCTCGCCCTGAAGCTCATCCTGACGCCGGTTCTCGTGGGCGCGGCCAGCCTGGCCGGCCGGCGTTGGGGCTCGGAGATCGGTGGCTGGCTGGTCGGCATCCCGTTCACGTCGGCGCCGGTCGCGTTCTTCCTCGCTCTCGGCCCGGGGCCGCGTTTCGCGGCCACCGCCGCGGTCGGGATCATGGCCGCAACGGCCTCCCAGGCCGCGTTCTGCCTGGCGTATGCGTGGGTCGCGCAGCGTCGCGGCTGGGGACCGTCGCTCCTGATCGCAACCGCCGGCTTCCTGGTGGTCACGGCCCTGCTCGATCTCGTCGTGCTCTCGGCGCCGCTCACCTTTGTGGCGATGGTCCTGGTGCTCGTCGCGTGCCTTGCCCTGATGCCGGGCCGCGAAGTAACGGCTTCGCCGCCGGTTGCGTTTCCGCGCTGGGATCTTCCCGCACGCATGGCGGCGGCGACCGCGTTCGTCATCGTGCTGACCGGCATGGCGCCGCTGCTCGGCCCGCGATTGGCGGGATTGCTCGCGCCCTTTCCTCTCTATGCCACCGTGCTGGCCGCGTTTGCCCATCGCGTCCATGGCGCGGCGCCAGCGGTCGGCACGCTGCGTGGGCTCCTGCTGGGACTGTTCTCGTTCGCCGCGTTCTTTCTCATGCTCTCGGCGCTGCTCGTCGGGCACGGCATCGCGGTCGCGTTCACCGCGGCGGTGGTCGTCGCGCTGGCGCTGCAGGGACTTTCGCTGGCGGTGGGCCGGCGGCTGCGGATCGCATAGTTTGGGGGTGGCCGTCCTGATCCTGGAGCTGAGCGAGCTCGGAGACCTGCGCGAGCTGGAACGGCTGCTGGCAGAGGTTTGGGGCCGGCCGGGTGAGCCGCCCATCAGCTCCGACGTGCTCAGGGCGCTTGCGCGTTCGGGCAACTACGTCGCCGGCGCCTACGTGGATCAGCGGCTCGTCGGGGGACTCGTCGGCTGGCTTGGCGGCGTTCCCCCTCACGAGCTGCACCTGCACTCGCACATCCTCGGGGTGAGCACCGGCAGCGACGCGCGCGGGCTCGGGTTCGAGCTCAAGCAGCATCAGCGCGGGTGGTGCCTGGACCGTGCAGTCAAGGTCATCGAGTGGACGACCGACCCATTGGTGCGCCGCAACGCCTACTTCAACCTGACCAAGCTTGGCGCCCGGGCCGGCAGGTATTTGGTCAACTTCTACGGCGAGATGACGGACGGGATCAATGCCGGCGAAGAGTCCGACCGCCTGCTCATCAGCTGGGAGCTCGAATCGCCGCAGGCTGAATCCGCGGCCGGCGGCCGCGCCGCCGAACCGTCGCTCGACGGGTTGCTCGGCGAGGGCGCGGCCCGGGTGGTCCGTGTCGGCGCGCAAGGCGAGCCGGTGGCGACGCCGTCATCCGCGCGCGTCCTTCTGTGCCAGGTGCCTGATGACATCGTCGCCATCCGGCACTCCGATCCCGCGCTGGCACGCTCGTGGCGGATGGCGGTGCGCACCGCGCTGGTCGATGCGTTCGACGCGGGCTACAGCGTCATGGGCGCGACGAAGTCGGGCTGGTACGTCCTGGAACGCCAGCGGACCGGGGCCGAATAGACTTTCCTGCGTGCTGCAGGTTGGGGACAGAGCTCCCGAGTTCAAGCTGCCGACGACCGCGGGCCAGGAGCTGACGCTCGCCGAAGCCCTCGCCCAACACAAAGCGCTCGTCTTCCTTTTCTACGTCCTCGACTTCACCGGTGGTTGAAGGATGGAGTTGACCGAGTTTCGGTCAAGGCACGAGGCGGCAGCCGCGGACGGCATCGGCATCTACGGCATCAGCGTCGACTCCGTCTTCTCGCACCAGGCTTTCGCCAAGGAGCTCGGCGGCCTGCCGTTCGAGCTGATCGGTGACTTCGAGCGGAAGATGGTCACCGATTACGGCGTGCGGCGCGATGACGTGGAGGGCTACTCCGGGATGGCCAGGAGGACCGTCTTCGTCATCGACCACGACGGCATCGTGCGCTGGACCTGGGTGGGATCCAAAGAGCAGCCGCAACCCGACTACGACGCCGTGATCAACGAAGCGCGGAAAGCCGCCGGGCCGGCCGAGGCGTCATGACGGAGCCGGGCTGCCCGCTCGCAGCGATTCCAGCGCCGCCTGCAGAGCGCGGCGCAAGCGCACCGCATCCTCGACGCTGATCTCCGCAAAGCGGAGCTCGTCGCCCGGCGCGAGCTGGGCGGCGATCGGGAGGGCTGCGCTGACCACGGTGGCGACGACCGGGTAGCCGCCCGCGGTCTGGTGGTCGGCCATCAAAAGGATCGGACCGCCGCCAGGCGGCACCTGGACCGCGCCGGCCGCGAGCCCGAAGGACAGCAGCTCGTCGCCTGACGCCGCCAGGCTCGGCCCCTCCAACCGGTAACCCATGCGGTCGGCCTCGCGACCGACGGTGAACACCGAATGGAAGAGCAGGTGCCGTCCCTTGGCTCCCAGGCGTTCGAGGTGAGGACCGGCGATCGCGCGCAGCGTGTGATCCTGGTAGCCGGGTCGCATGTGAGCGTGGAGCCGGCCGCCGGCGACCATCGGCATTGCAGGATCAGCGGCGGTGCGGATGAGGTCGCCCGCGTTCAGGGCCCGCCCCCGCATGCCGCCCCGCGCCGCCATCAGGTTGGTCGAAAGCGAACCGAGCCATCGGTCGCCCGCGATGCCGCCTGCGACCGCGATGTACGCCCGCGCGCCAACGCGCCTGGCGCCGAAGCTGAGCGCGTCGCCCTCGCCCAGGCGGATGCCCGTCCACGTCTGCCCCGGCCTGCCGTTGACTCGCGGGGCGAGGTCGGCCCCCGTGATGGCGACCAGGCAGGGCCGCTCCGCGATGAGGTGAGGGCCGGTGAGCGTGCACTCGAGCGTGGCGGCGCCGGCGTCATTGCCCACCAGCAGGTTCGCCGCCGAGTGGGCGAACCGGTCCATCGCGCCACCGCCGGGCACCCCGGCGCTGACGGCGTTCGGACGCCCGAGGTCCTGGACGGTGGTGAGGAGACCAGGTTCTCTGACTCGGAGGACGTTCGTCACGCGCCCGCGGCGAAGAACTTGACGCGGTCGCCCGCGCGGAAGAGGCAGGGTGGGTCGGAGTCAGGCAGGAACAGCTTCACCGAGGTGCGTCCGATCAGATGCCAGCCACCGGGCGCGGCCAGCGGATAGATGCCGGTCTGCCGCCCGGCGATGGCCACCGAGCCGGCAGGCACTCGTGTGCGGGGCACGTCGCGTCGGGGCAGTTCGAGCTCTTCGGGGAGAGGCCCGAGATACGCCCAGCCCGGGACGAAGCCGACGTGAAAGACGCGATAGATCGGCCGCGAGTGGAGCTCGGCGATCCTGTCCGGAAGGAGTCCGAGCCTCGCCGCGGCCGCTTCGAGATCCGGCCCGTCGTAGACGACGGGGATGCGGTGAAGGCGCCCCGGCTCGGCCATCGGCGGACGCTTGGTCGCGAGCCTGGTGACCGCGGCGCCCAGCGCCTTGAACGTTGTCTGCTCAGGGTCGAAATGTACCGTGACGCTGGCACAGCCGGCGATTGCCTGCCGCACGTCGCGCCGCTTCTTCAGCGCGGCGGCGAGGGCGATGGCGCGTGTGTTGACGGCGGTGTCGAGGCGCGTTCCCAGCTCGGCCATGAGCGCGGTGTCACCGAGGGGGTGAATCTGGATCCTGGTCGTGGAGCGCGGCGCTGGCATGTGCGCTCACAAGAATGGCGTAGAAGATGCCCGGCACGAGGCCGATGCACAGCAGCCCGACGCAGGCGACGCCGGCGGCCCACGCGGTGACCATCGCGGCGGCGGCGAGGTTCCACGCGGCGAAGCCCCTTCGCACTCCCTGGATCGCCGCCCCGAAATCGAAAAGGTCGCCGGGCCGTGCGGTGGTCGCGAAACGCGCCGTCGCATGCGGCATGAGCAGCAGCAGAGCCAGACCCCACGGCAGCGCGAGGATGAAGCCTGAAGCCAGGTGGGCGTAGAACTCCGATTGCGACCTGTCACCGACCCGCCAGAGATGAGCTTCGAACAGGAACTCCGCGAGCGGGTTCAGGACTAGGGCGAAGGGCACGCTGAGCAGGGCCAGCGCCATCGCGGTCCAGAACCCGTCGGCCAGCAGACGCGCGGAGATGGTCCACTTCGGGGGGCCGTGCGCGGGATCGCTCGCGGCGGCGCGGGTGGCCGCGATCGCATAGCCGAGGAGCGGCACGAAGGCGATCGGCAGGAGCAGCACCGCGAGGAGGCCGGGCGCCCAGCTGGACCTCCAGGCGCCTCGAAACGGCCACGCGAAAGATTCGGCGACGAGCCTCACGAGGCAACCTTAAGGTCGCGGCTGGGCGCGGGCGCCTCTTGTTCCGGCGGTCGGCTGGGGCCTAGAGCAGCGCCTCGATCGCCTCGACGACCCGCGGGTCTTCGGGGACGACTTTCGGCCGGAATCGACGCCCCACCCGCCCATCGCGGCCGACCAGGAACTTCTCGAAATTCCAGCTCACGTTGCCGGCCTTGCCCTGGGCGTCGGGGAACTCGCTGAGAATCGCGTACAGCGGGTGCTGGTGAGCGCCCTTGACGTCCAGCTTGGCGAACAACGGGAAGGTGACGCCGTAGTTGACACGGCAGAACTCCTGGATTTGCTCGGCATTCCCCGGCTCCTGGTGGAAGAACTGGTTGCAGGGAAACCCGAGCACGGTGAAGCCGCGGCTCGAGTAGCGGTCGTGCAGGGCCTGGAGTCCAGCGTATTGAGGGGTGAACCCGCAGCGTGACGCGACATTGACCGCAAGGACGACCTGACCGGCGTACTCCGACAGGCTGGCCGGTTCGCCGTTGAGTCTCGGCAGCTCGATCTCGTGAATGGACCGCCCCTGGATGGTGCTCATGTGATCAAGAAGCCGCTGAACCCGGCCGGTATTCCCGGCCTACGCGCCGGACACGAGGCGGTAGCGATGCTCCGGCCGGCCGGGGCCGCCGTAGCGCATCGTCAACTCGGCCTTGCCCAGCTGGCAGAGGTGGTCGAGATAGCGCCTCGCGGTCACCCGGCTCACGCCGGCCGCATCCGCGACCGCGGCCGCGGGGAGGCCGGACTGTGATCGCCCAAGCGCCCGAGCGATCAATTCGAGCGTCGCATCCGACAGGCCCTTGGGGAGGGGCTCGTTGCTGGCGGTGCGCAGGGCGCCGAAGATCCTGTCGACGTCGCCCTGCTCCGCCTGGCCGATCCGCGTCATGCGCTCGCGGGCGGCAGCGTAGGACAGCAGCTTTTCCTCGAAGATGGCGAACAGGAACGGCTTGATCAGGTAATGGACGACGCCGCCGCGCATCGCCGCACGGAGGCTCTCGACCTCGCGCGCCGCCGTGATCGAGATGACGTCGACCGGCGGGTGGTCGTCCTCGCGCAGCCTCCGCAGCACCTCGAGACCGGACATGTCCGGCAGATAGATGTCCAGGAGGACGAGGTCCGGGCGGAGCCGGTCGACACCCTGCAAAGCTTCCGCGCCGGTGTGCGTCCGGCCCACCACCGTGAACCCCCTGATCCTGTCGACATAGGCGCAATGAAGTTCAGCCACCCGGAAGTCGTCGTCGACGACCAGCGTCCGGATCATGGTTTGGCGGCAACACGCCGGGGCAGGCGCACCATGAAGACGGCGCCGCCCGCGTTGACCGCGGTGACTTCGCCGCCGTGGCGGCGCGCCACCTGACGCACCAGCGCCAGCCCGAACCCACGGCGCTTGCGGCCCGGAGCGGATTTGGTGCTGAAGCCCTCCTGGAAGATCTGCCCGTGAACTCCGTCGGGGATGCCGCTCCCCGAGTCGTGGACTTTGATGACCAGCTCGCCGTCCTGCTCGTTGACCGAAACGCTGACCCACCGCTCGCCGGTCGATGACGCCGCCGCGTCGAGGGCGTTGTCGATGAGGTTGCCCAGCAGCGTGATGAGGTCCTCGCTGTCGAGCGTGCTGCGCGTCATGACCGTGTCGTCGCTAACCCGCAGCTCGATGCCGCGTTCTGAAGCCATCGCGGCCTTGGCCAGCAGCAAAGCGCCGAGCACCGGGTCGCCGACGCGCTCGAGGAGCGCCTCGGTGAGCTCCTGGTGTACCCCGGACGTTTGAGCGATGAGCCTCATCGCGTCGTCGCCCCGCCCCATCTGGACCAGGCCGGCGATGGTGTGCAGCCGGTTGGCGAACTCGTGAGCCTGCGCTCGCAGCGCATCAGTGAGGCTGTCGACACCCAGGCCGCGGGCCAGGCCCGCCAGCTCCGTCGTGTCGCGCAGCGTGGCGACGTGCCCGATCTTGCGGCCGCGGACGCGAATCGCACGGCGGCTCGCGACCAGCACTCGGTCTCCCGCCAGGAGCACCTCGTCCTCGTCATTGAGGCCGCCGGCAAGGAATTTCAGCAAGCGCCCCTGCGGCAGGACGTGGGACACCTTCCGACCCACCGCGTCGGCGGGGAGGGCGAGGAGGCGGCGCGCCTCGTCGTTGGCCAGCGTGATGGTGCCGTCGCTGTCGGTCGCGATGGCGCCCTCGTGAATGCCCTGCAGGCTCGCTTCCCGCTCTTCGAGCAGACCGGCGATCTCGTAGGGCTCGAGGCCGAATGTCTGACGCTTGAGGCGGGAGGCGAGCAGCATCGAGCCCGCCACCCCGAGCCCCAGCGCCAGCAGCAGCGTGACGGCGAAGCCAGGGAGCTCGGCCATCAGCTGGCGCCACACCGCGGTCTCGAGAAACCCGACCGACACGAGCCCGATGACCTGGCCCTGGACGAGGATCGGAGCCTTGCCCCTCGCCGACACCCCGAGCGTCCCGGTCTGAACCCCAACCCAGGTGTGGCCGGCGAGGACCGTGCCCGGCTGTTCGTCGACCGGCTTGCCGATCAGCGCGGGGTTGGGGTGCGAGTACCTGATCCCCTGCCGGTTGGTGACCACCACGTAGGTCGCTCCCGTCGCTCGGCGGACGTCTTGAGCGGTCTTCTGGATGGTGCCGCTGGGATCGCCGGTGAGGAGGGCCTCCTGGATGATGCTGTTGGCGGCCACGGACTCGGCGATGGCGAGCGAACGCTGCTCGTACTGCCGATCGAGCTCCTGGCTCGCCTGCCAGATGGCCGCCGCGGCCCCGATCAATGAGGACAACAGGATGATCGCGACCTGGAAAACCAGGATCTGGTAGGCGAGGGGAAGCCGGGTTTTCACGAGCTCGTGCCCACGAGATGGTAGTCCGTCCGCCGGCGGACGGCGGCGACCAAAACGACCAAAACGGCCACAACGACCGCATGGATTGCGCGCGCCGCCGGCGGCCTCCAGAGTCGGTGCCAATGCCCCTCGCGATCGAGCTGCGTGGCGTCACGAAGCGATTCCTCACTCCGTCCGGCGGCGTCTACACGGCGCTGCGCGACCTCAACATGACGGTCGAGCCCGGCGAGTTCTGTGCCGTCGTCGGGCCGACCGGCTGCGGCAAGTCCACGACGCTGGCACTGATCTCGGGCTTGGAGACGCCCAGCGAGGGAGAGGCCGAAGTCTTCGGCAACCCGGTCGACGGCATCGCCGGCGGGATCGGCTACGTCTTCCAGACGGACGCGGTCTTTCCCTGGAAGACGGTGCTCGAGAACGTTGCGGCCGGGCCTCGTTACCACGGGGACTCCAATCGCGACGCCCGCGAGAAGGCCAGGGACTGGATCGCGCGCGTCGGCCTGGCGGGTTTCGAGGACCGCTATCCTTACCAGCTCTCTGGCGGCATGCGCAAGCGCGTGGCGCTGGCCCAGAGCTTGATCAACGGCCCCCGAATCCTGCTGATGGACGAGCCGTTCAGCGCCCTCGACGTGCAGACCCGCTCGTTGATGGAAAACGAGCTGCTCGGTCTGTGGTCTGCCAGCTCGGCGTCGGTGGTCTTCGTGACGCACGACCTGGAAGAGGCCATCTCCCTGAGCGATCGCGTGTTCGTCATCACCGCCGGCCCGGGCACCGTCAAGAGCAACTACAAAGTCGACCTCTCGCGCCCGCGCAACGTCGCCGAGATCCGCTTCCATCCCCGCTTCGCGGAAATCTACGAAGAGATCTGGAAGGACCTCAGGGACGAGGTCCTCGTGAGCTATGAGCGGCAGAAGCGCAGCGGCGCGGCTTAGCCGCCCGGTGGGCATGGCGGCGGCGCCGGCCGAGGTTCCGGGGATCGATCTCGGCGCCCGGCGGGTGCGGGACGCGCGCCGCCGGCGGCTTTCGGTGATGGGCTTGCGGGTGCTCGTGGCCATCCTCTGGCTCGGCAGCTGGGAGCTCACCACACGACTCGGCTGGGTCGACAAGTTCTTCTTCGCCCAGCCCTCCGAGATCGTGCTCAAGCTCTGGACCTGGATCACCCAGGGGACCGAGCTCGGCCCGCTCTGGGACCAAGTGTTCGTCACGATGCAGGAGACGGTCGGCGGTTTTGTCGCCGGCGCCCTGCTCGGCGTCGTGTTCGGTGTGGCGCTCGGCCGCAGCGCGCTGCTGGCCGATGTTCTCGGCCCCTACATCAAGGGGATGAACGCCATCCCTCGCGTCGTCGTCGGGGCGCTCTTCGCCATCTCTTTGGGCCTCGACATCAAGTCCAAGATCGCCACCGCCGCCATCCTTGTCTTCTTCGTCGTTTTCTTCAATGCGTTCCAGGGGGTTCGCGAGGTCGACCGCAACCTCGTCGCGAACGCTCGCATCCTGGGCGCGAGCAACCGCCGGCTGACGACCGAGATCATCATCCCGTCGGCCCTCTCCTGGATCATCGCCAGCCTCCACACCAGCTTTGGACTGGCTCTCGTCGGCGCCGTCGTCGGCGAGCTTTTCGGCGCGACCGCGGGGGTCGGCGAGCTCATCTACGCGGCCAAGAACAATTTCGACGCCGACGGCGTGTTCGCCGGCATGGCGCTGCTCGCTGCCATTGCGCTGGTGGCAGAGGCTCTGATCACAGCGCTGGAGGACCGCCTCATCCGCTGGCGGCCGCAGGTCGTCACCGAGACGAGGATTTGAAGGAGGACTTGGTGCATGGGATTTCGTAGTCGACGGTTGATCATCGCCATCGTCGCGTTCGCGATGCTGGCCGCGTGCGGCGGGACCGGTTCGTCAGGCGGCGCCGGCGCTCAGACGGTCTCCCTCAAGATCATGGTCGGGGGACTCAACAAGCAGATCTACCTGCCGAACATGCTCGCCCAGCGGCTCGGCTACTTCCAGGAGCAGCACCTGGATGTGACCCTCATCGACGAGGGTTCCGGGCAGGCCTCGGAGGACGAGGTCGTCGCCGGCAACGTCGACGCCGGCTCGGGCGCCTACGTTCACCCGATGGTGCTCAACGCGCTCGGCAAGAAGATCGAGACCATCTGCCAGTTCGGCATCGCGCCGGGCGAGGCGGAGATGGTGGACGCCAAGAAGGCCGGCTCGATTCAGTCCGCCGCCGACCTGCAGGGCAAAAACCTCGGCGTCACCGACATCGGGTCGGGGACCCACACGCTCTCGCTCGCGATCCTCGGCAGGGCGAACATCGATCCCACCAAGGAGCACTTTGTGGCGGTCGGCGCCGGCGACACCTTCATCGCCGCCGTCAAGCAGCAGAGGATCGACGCCGGGATGACGACCGAACCCACCATCTCGCGCCTGGTTTCGACCGGCGACGGCAAGGTGCTGGTCGACCTCCGCACGCCGGAATCGACGCGGGCGGCCCTGGGGGGCGACTACCCCTTCATCGGGATCTTCGCCAAGAACGACTGGGTCAACGGCAACAAGGACACCGTCCAGCGGCTGGTCAACGCCTACGTCAAGACCCTGAAGTTCATCCACTCCCACACCGCGGCTGAGATCGCGGACAAGATGCCGCCGGACTACTACGCGGGCAACAAGGACCTCTACGTCACGGCCCTGCAAAACCAGCTCGCCATCTTCGGGACCGACTGCAGGATGCCTGCCGGCGGGCCTGAGACCGTGGAGAAAATCCAGCAGGACTACGTGCCGAGCTTCAAGGGCAAGTCGGCCAACCTGAGCGAGACCTACACGAACGAGTTCGCCGACAAGGCGAGCTGATCCGCCTCCGACACGAAAAGGGACCGGGCAACCCGCTCGGTCCCTTTCTTTTTACTGCCCGAGGCGGATCTCAAAGCCCCCATCCGAAGGCCTCACATCGACATCGCCCGCTCTCAGCCGGATGCCGTCATCGACGCGTGTCGCCACGACCCGGCCCTCGAAGACCAGCTCGTCAAAGCGCCAGTCGTTGCCCTTCCGACGCATCCGGACCACGACCCCCGCGGGGCTGCGCCAGACGCCCTCGCCGGCGGGTTTGAAGCCACGTGTCACCAGCTCGCCGATCCGATCCGGCGGCATCTCGAGGGGCGGTTTTGGGGCGGGCCGCATGGCAGGCTTGGACGGCGGCGAGCTGGGCGGCGGGGCCTGCGCAGCCGCGCCTGCTCCAGGGACAGACGCAGCAGCTCCATCCCTTCCTCCTGGGCGAAGAAGGCCCCGGAGATGCGGCTTGGATCCTGGGAGCGCCGGACGCAGTTCGCGCAGTCGGCTTCGGTGGCGACGGCCGCAAACGACTTCTCGGGGAGATTGCGGCCGCACATGGTCGTCACCGGCCCGCTGCTCGGGACGCGTGGCACGAGATGGACGCGACCGCCCGTCTTCAGGCGTATGGACTCGAGCCGCACCTGGGGGACGCTCACCCGCTGAATCATCGCCGGTCCGGGCGGCGATGACGCCACCGGTCGAATGGCGCGGCTCGAGGCTCTAAGCCCGCTGGCGCCCCACCGGCGTCGCCTGTCGCGGGTTCGGCAACGGCACCAGATTGGCCTCGACCTGCGAGCGAAGGTGCTCGAATGCCGGCGGCAGCGCGAGCCGCTCGCCGAGGTGTTCCTTCGGCTCGTCCGCCGTGAAGCCGGGGCCCATGGTCGCGATCTCGAACAGCACTCCGCTCGGCTCCCGGAAGTAGATCGATCGGAAATAGAAGCGATCGATCACCGGGGTCGGGCTGCCGCCGCCTTCGATGACGCGGTCACGCCAGCTTTCGTGGTCGCTCAACGTGGATGCCCACGCGACGTGGTGCACGGTTCCCGAGCCGCTCAGACCCCGCTCCGCGGGGGCCGCGTCGTAGACGAAGAGCGAACCGCGGGACTCGCCGCGGGACTCATAGCTCGCGCTGTCCGAAGGCGACACGCCCGGCGCGCGCCCGGTGGCGTCGAAGCCGAGCGTTGCCGTCAGGAAGCCGTGGCCGGCCTCGGGCCGCCGCGCGAAGGCGCGAACACCGGCGAAGCCCTGTAGCGCGAACTCCTCCGGCACCTCTGGATGCGCGGCCACAAGCGGCCGGTCGGGGGTCGGTGCGGCCGTCAGCTCGAGGCCGAGGCCTTCTGGGTCCTCGAAACGCAGACTGTCGCCCTCCAAGCGGCTTTCGATGCCGGCCGCCGCCAGGCGCACGGCCCAGAAGTCGAGGGCTTCGTGCGAGCCGACACGCATGACGATGCGGTGGATCATCCCCGCGCCGGGGCGTCCGCGCACCAGGCCCGGGTACTCGAAGAAGGTGAGGTCGGCGCCGGGGCTGCCGTCCTCGTCCGCGTAGAAGAGGTGGTAAACCGCCGGGTTGTCCTGGTTGACGGTCTTCTTGACCAGGCGCAGGCCCATGACGCCGGCGTAGAACAGGACGTTCCGCGTGGCGTCCGCGGTGATGGCGCTGATGTGGTGGATGCCTTCGAGCTTCTTCATGGTGCACGGGTTCCAACCCTCGCGCGATCGGGTTTTGTTCCCCGCCGGCCGGAACCGTCAATTGACGCGCCCAGGGCTCCGGGGGATACTCGCCGGGATGGTCGACGCGGTCCGGGGGCTGCCCGGACCCGCCCGGAGGCTCCTGGGGCTGGGGTTGATCGCCCTCGCGTACTGGGTCGCGGCCCGCCTCAGCCTGGAGCTCGCTTTGGTGCACGGCCAGGTGACGCCCATATGGCCGCCGACCGGGATCGCCCTGGCCGCGATGCTAGTCATCGGTCCTCGCGTCTGGCCGGCGATCGCCGTCGCCGCCTTCGCGGTCAACCTGCCCATCGGCCCGACCCCCCTGGGCGCGGCTTTGATCTCGGCCGGCAACACGATCGCGCCCCTGGTTTCCGCCGCCCTGATGAAGCGCGCCGGTTTCCATCTCGAGCTGGACCGCCTGCGCGACGCCGCGGCGATCATCCTGCTGGGGGCGCTGGCGGGGATGACGATCAGCGCTTCGGTGGGCAGCTCGGTCCTGGTCTTCTCGGGGGAGGTGCCGGCCGCGAACCTGGCGCAGACCTGGGCGGTGTGGTGGACCGGTGACGCGATGGGCGTGCTGGTGGTGGCGCCCTTCTTGCTGAGCTTCAGGCCGAGAGCGGGAGCGGCCCCGCTGAGCTGGCGCCGGCAGGCGGAGTTGGTCGGCCTGCTCGGCTGCGTCGCCATCGTGACCATCGCCGTCTTCCAGAACCCGTTCAGGTTGGAATACCTGGTCTTTCCCCTGATCATGGCCGCCGCCCTGCGGTTCCGGCTGCGCGGCGCCGCCCCGGCGGCACTGATCGCATCGGGGGTCGCCATCACGGCGGCGGTCAACGGCACCGGCCCGTTCGCGACCGAGACGTTGCTGGAGAAGATGGTCACGCTGCAGGTCTTCAATGTCTTCGTCGCGCTGTCGTCGTTCGTGCTGGCTTCCTACGTCGATACGCGGGAGCGTGAGGAGCAGGTGGGGCGCCTGTATCTGTCGGCGCAGGTCTCGAGCCAGGCCAAGAGCAGATTCCTCCAGATGGCGGCACATGAGCTGAGGGGTCCGCTCACCGTCCTGAGCGGCTACGTGTCGCTTCTGGCGAGCGGCTCGCTGGGTGCTCCGCGCAAGCCCTGGCTCGGGCCGCTCGAGATCCTGGCGGCCAAGACCGGGGAGTTGAACAGGATCATGGACGAGCTGCTGGAGATTTCGCGGATCGACGGCGATGTGCGGTTGCGCGGCCGCAGCGAGACGGATCTCCGCCGGGTCGTCGAGGAGGCGGCCGACCGGGCCCGTCCGAGGGCCGGCCTCGTCGGCGCCGAGATCGCCGTCGAGTCGCCTCCGGATCCGCTGCCCGTGCTGGCGGATCCGGGCCAGCTCGGTCGCATCCTGGACAACCTCATCAACAACTCGCTGAGCTACACGCTGGTGCGGCCGCGAGTCGCCATCGCCGCATCCGGCCTTGGCGACAGTGCCGTGGTGCGGGTCGAAGACAACGGTGTGGGCATCCCGGAGGACAGCTGGGAGCTGGTTTTCGAGCCGTTTCATCGCCACCACGACCCGGCTTTCGAGCACGTGCCCGGCACGGGTCTTGGGCTCTACATCAGCCGTCAGCTCGCGGAGTCGCATGGCGGCAGCCTGGTGATCGAGTCGAGCGAGCCGGGCAGCGGGTCGCGATTCGCCCTCACGCTTCCCCTCTGCGCGGCGGCGAAACGGGACCAGGCCGCATCGCCACCGGCAGAGGCTCAGGTTCAGGACGAAAGCCGGCCGTAGCGGCAGCGCCGGTCCAGGGTCGAGCCGCCGCTCCAGGCATCCCCGATATCATCCCCAGGGAGCAGCTGGGGAATGGCCATAAGAGTCGTTGCGTTCGATGGCGATGACACGCTGTGGCACAACGAGATCCGTTTCAACCTCACGCAAACCGCCCTGCGCGACCTGTTGCATCGACACGTCCCCGACGCGGACGTGGACGGCCGGCTGTACGAGGTGGAGATGAGGAACCTGAAGCTGTACGGCTACGGGATCAAGGCCTTCACCCTTTCCATGCTGGAAACCGCGATCCAGCTCACCGAGGGGCGGATCCCGGCGTCGGACCTCGAGGTGATCCTGGGGTGGGGCAAGCGCATGCTCCTCGAGACGACCGAGCTTTTGGAGGGGGTCCACTCCACCCTGCTCGAGGTGGGCCGCCGCTACTCGTTGCTGCTCATCACCAAGGGGGACCTCTTCGACCAGGAGAGCAAGCTGGCGCGCTCGGGCCTGGCGGGGCTTTTCGAGGGAGTGGAGATCCTGAGCGACAAGAACGTCGAGACCTACCGCTCGCTGCTGAGCCGCCGGGGCATCAGGCCCGAGGAATTCGTGATGGTCGGCAACTCGCTGCGCTCCGACGTCGCACCGGTCGTGGCCCTGGGCGCGACGGCGGTCCACATTCCATACGTCGTGACGTGGCACCACGAGCAGGTGCCGGACGAATCGCTGCCGCCCTCGGGCTGGCATCGACTCGGCGGCATCGCCGAGCTCGGTGGCTTACTGGATTCGCTCGACCACGGTTAGGCCGCCCCGGTTCGCGTCTCCACGCCGCCGCCGGTCATGAGCAGGCCCAGCCGCTCTTCGGGAGCGTCACCAGGTTCGATGCTCACGATCCGCCCCTCGTAGATGACCGCGATCCGGTCGGACAGCGAGCGGATCTCGTCGAGCTCGGCGGAGACGAGCAGCACGGCGGTGCCCTCGTCGCGTTCGGCGATGAGCTTGCGGTGGATGAACTCGATGGCGCCGATGTCGACGCCGCGTGTCGGTTGGGCGGCGAGCAAGACCCGCGGCCGGCTCGCCATCTCGCGAGCGACGATGATCTTCTGCTGGTTGCCGCCCGACAGGTTGCGTGCCGCGGTGTCGATGTTCGGCGTGCGGATGTCGAACTCCTTGACCAGGCGCCTGGCCCACGTCCTGACGGCGGCGAGGCGCAGCACCAGCTCGCGCCAGGAAAAGGCCTGTGAGCGCTGGCGGCCGAGGATCAGGTTGTCGGCGACCGAGTAACTGAGCACGAGCCCGGTGCCCCGCCGATCCTCGGGAATGAAAGCGATCCCCGCATCGCGTTCGGTCCGCGCGTCAAAGGTGGTCACGTCGCGGTCCTCGAGCAGGACGCGGCCGCCGGTTGCGTGCCGGGTGCCGGCCAGCACCTCCACCAGCTCGCTCTGGCCGTTTCCCTCCACCCCCGCGATGCCGAGGATCTCACCGTGGTGAAGGTCGAACGACACGCCGCGCAGGGCGGGCACGCCGCGATCCGAGCTCGCGGTCAGGTTCTCGACCCGGAACGCGACGGCCCCCGGCGCGGCCGGTTTCTTGTCGACGCGCAGCAGGACTTCGCGCCCGACCATGAGGGTCGCGATCTCCTGTTCCGTCGTGTCCTTCGTGACCAGGTGGCCGACCACCTTGCCGCGCCGCATCACGGTGATGCGGTCGGAGATCTCGAGCACCTCGCGCAGCTTGTGGCTGATGAAGATGATCGTCTTGCCGGTCTTGACCAGGTCGCGCAGGACGCCGAACAGCTCGGTGCTCTCCTGGGGCGTGAGCACACCGGTGGGCTCGTCCAGGATGAGGATCTTCGCTCCGCGGTATAGGACCTTCACGATCTCGGCCCGCTGCTGGAGCCCGACGGGCAAATCGCCCATGCGGGCGTCGGGATCGAGGGCCAGCCCGTACTGCCGCGTGAGCGTTTCGATCTCCTGGCGCGCTCGCGCGTGGTCGTAGAAGCCCGGAGCGGCGACCGGCTCGCGCCCGAGCATCACGTTCTCGCCGACCGTGAAGACCGGGATGAGCATGAAGTGCTGGTGCACCATGCCAATGCCGTGGGCGATGGCATCGCGGGGACCCGCGATGCGCGCCGCCGTCCCATCGATCAGGATCTCCCCGGAGTCCGGATGGACCAGGCCGTAAAGGATGTTCATCAACGTCGTCTTGCCGGCTCCGTTCTCGCCGACCAGCGCGTGGATCTCTCCAGCGCGAACGGCGAGGTCGACCTGGCTGTTGGCGACCACCCCGGGGAAGGCCTTGGTGATGCCCCTCGTCTCGACCGCGAACGGACTGGCGGGAGGCGCGCTCATTCGGCTCCGGGCACGTACGGGAAGCCGTCGGCGGCGGGCGGGTTGCTCCTGCCCACGAGGCCGGCCAAGACGACCAGGGTGAGGATGTACGGCAGCATGCTGAGCAGGTACTGGGAGACGTGGATGATCGAGTTGTTGGCGTAGATCGCCTCGCCCAAGCCGAAGATCAGGCAGGCGACGAACGCTCCCAGCGGAGTCCACTTGCCGAAGATCATGGCCGCCAGCGCGATGTATCCCCGCCCGTCGGTCATGTTCGGGACGAACGTGTTGGAGACCCCGATCGCGAGGAACGCGCCCGCCAGGCCCGAGAGCAGGCCGCTGGTGACCACGGCGCCGTAGCGGATGAGATACACGTTGATGCCGGCCGTGTCGGCGGCCTGCGGATGCTCACCCACCGCTCGGAGGCGAAGCCCCAGGCGGGTCCTGAACAGGACCACGTGGATGAGCAGCAGCAGGATCAGAGCCGCGTACACCACCACGTTCTGCTGGAAGAAGACCCTCCCCAAAAAGGGGATCTGGTCGAGCACCGGAACATTGAAGTTGGGCAGGAGCTCGGCCTGGCTGACATGGCCTACGTCCTGCAGCCCGAAGATCCGGTTGACCAGGAAGACCGTCAGGCCGGCGGCGAAGATGTTGATGGCGATTCCGCTGACGATCTGGTCGGCGCGAAACCGGATCGAGACCACGGCGTGCAGGAGGGCCATCAAACCGCCGGCCAGGATGGCCACCAGCGTGGCCAGCCAGGGGTTGTGCCAGGCGAGGTCGGCGACGACCCCGAAAAACGCGCCGGTCAGCATCATGCCTTCCATCGCGATGTTGACCACTCCGCTGCGCTCCGAGATGACGCCTCCCAGCGCCGGCAGCAACAGCAGCACGGCTGCCGCCAGCGTGGCCTGCCACAGAGCCGACGTGAGCAGCAGGTGAAGGATTACGGAGACGACGCTCATTTGACCGGCCCATCCTCCACGGGCAGCGCAGCCGCGGCCTCCGTCATCAGGGCCGCGGCGGGAGCGTCAGGCGGCGGAGCCGCCCGGCCGAATCCCGGCAGGCGGAGCCTGATGGCGCCCAGGAAGTTGGCGGCGATGCTGAACAGGATCAGGGCCTGCAGCACCAGGACGAGGCTGCCTGAGATTCCGGCGTCCGCTTGCATTACCGCACCGCCGGAGTGGAGGGCGCCGAACAGCAGCGACGCGAGCACGATGCCGAACGCGCTGCCCAGGCCGAGCAGCGCGACCGCGATGGCATCGAAGCCGGTTGTGTCGCTGAAGTACTTGTCGGTCAGGTTGTGGTCGACGCCGGCGATCTGGATCGCGCCGGCGAGCCCGGAGAAGGCGCCGGCGATGAGCATGGTGACGATGATGGTCCGGCGCACGCTCACGCCCGCGTAACGGGCCGCGCGCTGGCTCTGGCCCACCGCGCGGATCTCATAGCCCAGCGCCGTGCGCCACAGCAGGAACGCGAACACCGCCGCCGCGACCAGCGCCAGGAGCAGCCCGGTGTGCACGCGGAAGACGCTTGCCGGCAGGCCGAAGATGATCAGGCTGTTGTCATTCGGAAGGATGGTCGCCAGCCGGGCGCCGGGACCGATCGGCGAAGACTTGGAGGTGCCGCTGGCCAGCTGCAGCGGGCCGCCGATGATCAGGTACCGGAGGAGCCACTGGGCGACGTAATTCATCATGATCGTCGTCACTACCTCGTGGGCGCCCACGGTCGCTTTGAGCAAGCCCGCCAGGCCGGCCCACAGCGCGCCCGCCACCATCCCGCCCAGCAGGACCAGCGGCAGTAGGACGGGTGCCGGCCAGTCGCCGAACTTGATGCCGATCGCGGCGCAGGCCATCGCGCCCGCGAGCAGCTGTCCCTCGGCGCCGATGTTGAACAGCCCGGCCCGAAACGGAAGCGCCACCGCGACGCCGGTCGTGACCAGCGGGATCATGAACACGATGGTGTTGGAGACCTGAAGCGCGGAGTTCTCACCCTGGCTGCACGAGATGCCGACTCCACCGCACAGCAGCCCGGAGTACGCGTCGAAGGGGTTGGCCCCTGTGACGGCGACGATCAGGCCGCCGACGACGAAGGCGAATACGACCGAACCGACCGGCACGGCCAGCCCACGGGCTACGCGGCGCACCGCGGGGGGCAGGCCGGGTCGGGGACGGGCAGCGGTCGCGCCCGTCCCCGATTCGTTGGCTATGGGATCGTGTCGGGTGGGGTCAGTGCTCCCGACTTGATCTCGCCCTGCACCTTGTCCAGCTCGGCCTGGATGTCAGCCGGGAGCGTCAGATTGTCCAGCTGGTAGCCGGCTCCGCCGTTCTGGATGCTGAAGGTGAGCGCTCCGCTCTTGAACGACCCGTTGACCACGTCCTTGATGGCCGTGTACGTGGCGACGTCCACCTTCTTGAGGGCGCTTGCGATCACCGAGGGGTCCGCGTCCTTCTGGTCCGCGTCGACGCCGATGCTGTAGTACCCCGCCTGGCCCGCCGCCTGGAGCACGCCGAGCCCGCAGCCGCCCGCGACCTGGAACAGGATGTCGGCTCCCTGGTTGATCTGGCTGCTGGCGACGCTCTTGCACTTGGCAGGGTCGGTGAAATCGTTCGAGTAGCCGACCAGGACTTTGATCGAGGGGTCTTCCATCGTCGCCGCCCACTTGTAGCCGGCGATGTAGTGGTTGACCGGCGGGATGCTCACCCCGCCCACCGCGCTGATCACGTGCTGGTTCTTCTTCGCCTTGCCCTGCTTCTCCAGCATCCCGGCGATGACGCCGACCATGGCGCCCGCGTCCTGCTCCCTGAAGAACAGGGATTCGACGTTGGCGTGCCTGAGGTCGTTGCCTTTGGCGTCGGTGCCGGCGCCGTCGATGATGGCGAAGTGGACGTTCGGGAACTGCCCTGACACGGTCCCGACCGCCTCCTGCATCAGGAAGCCGACGCCGATGACCAGGTCGTAGTTCTTGGAGGCGAAGTTGGTCAGGTTCGGAATGTAGTCGTCGCCGGTCTTGGACTCGGTCACATCGCCCTGGACGTGGAAGTCCTGGATCGCCTTCTGCAGGCCGACAAAGGCGAGGTGGTTGAAGCTCTTGTCGTTCAACCCGCCGATGTCGGTGACCAGACCGATCTTGACTGTCTTGCTAGGAGTGGTTCCCGACGTGCCGCCGCAGGCTGCCAGCAAGAGCAGCGCCGCGCCGACCAGTCCCAGGAACCGAAGCTGCGATTGCCTCATACCTCGTGCCCCCTTCTAAGAGCTAACCTGGTGAAAAGGTCGGAGGCCCTCTTCGCTTCCGATCCGCGCGAGATTGTAACGCGCGGCCGCCGGGAATGTAAGTTAGGCGCCGATGCACGCGCTGGAGATCATCGGTCGCAAGCGGGACGGCGGTGAGCACTCACGCGCCGAGATCGATCACCTGCTGTCCGCCTACCTGCGCGGTGATGTTCCCGACTACCAGATGGCCGCCTGGCTGATGGCGGTTTGCATCCGCGGCATGACGCGCCCGGAGACCCTCGCCCTGACGCAGGCCATGGTGGCGAGCGGTGAGGTCCTCGACCTGAGCGCCATCGAAGGGGTGAAGGTCGACAAGCACTCGACCGGAGGAGTCGGCGACAAGGTCACCCTGATCGCGGCGCCGCTCGCCGCCGCTTGCGGCGTGAAGGTGCCCAAGCTGAGCGGGCGCGCGCTCGCCCACACCGGCGGCACCCTGGACAAGCTCGAGTCGGTGCCGGGCCTCACGGTCGACCTCGAGCCCGACAGGTTCATCCGGCAGGTCCGGGAGGTGGGCATCGCGGTCGCGGCGCAGTCGCCGCGCATGGTCCCGGCGGACAAGGCCCTGTATGCGCTCCGCGATGTCACCGCGACGGTGCCGTCGGTGCCGCTCATCGCTTCGAGCGTCATGTCGAAGAAGATCGCCGCCGGCGCCGACGCCATCGTGCTCGACGTCAAGTTTGGGCGTGGCGCGTTCATGCACGATGCCGCCGCCGCGGAGGAGCTGGCAGCCGAGATGGTGCTGCTCGGCGAGGGGGCGGGGCGCCGCACGGTGGCCCTGGTCACGGCGATGGACAACCCGCTCGGCCGCTCGGTGGGGAACGCGCTCGAGATCAAAGAGGCGCTTGACGCGCTCGCCGGCGAGGGCGACGAAGAGCTGCTCGACGTGTCGCTGGAGGTGGCCCGCGAGATGTGCAAGCTCGCCGGAGTCTCGGCCGACCCGAAGCGCGTTCTCCGCTCCGGCGCCGGGCGCGAGACCTTCATCCGCATGCTTGCCGCGCAGGGCGGCAGCCTCCGCCAGGGATTGCCGGCGGCGCCCGTCCAGGTCCCGCTGGCGGCGCCGGCCGACGGGTACGTGGAGTCGATCGACGCCCTGGCGGTGGGCCTGGCCTCGCTCGAGCTCGGCGCGGGCCGGGTCCGCAAGGAGGACAGGGTCGACCACGCGGCCGGCCTCGTCATCGAGGCGCCGGTCGGCGCCTACGTCCGCAAGGGCGATCCGCTGGTGGTGGCACATGCGCGCTCAGAGCAGCTCGTCGACCTGGTGGCCGCGCGCCTGCAGCAGGCATGGCGGTTGAGCAGGCTGGAGGTGCAGCGTCCGCCGCACGTCCTGGCTCGAGTCGACAGGGACGGCACCACCAGAGCCCGATAGACTTTCGACCCGGTGGCGGCGACGGACGAACGCAAGTATCACGTCGGCCTGGCGAAGGGCGAGGTCGGCGAGTATGTCCTGGTGCCGGGCGATCCGGGGCGCACGCCGATGATCGCCAGGTACCTCGAAGACGCGCGCGAGGTCGCCTTCAGCCGCGAGTACCGCACGTTCACGGGCAGGCTGGGCGGGGTGGCGGTCTCGACCATCTCTTCCGGCATGGGCGGGCCCTCGGTGGCGATCGCGGTGGAGGAGCTCAGCGAGCTGGGCGTCCACACCTTCTTGCGTGTCGGCACATGCGGCGCGGCCCAGCCGGAGATCAAGATGGGCGACCTGGTGATCGGCATCGGGGCCGTTCGCAGCGAGGGCACGCCGAACGGCTACATCCCGCCGGAGTACCCAGCGATCGCTTCGCTCGACGTCGTCAACGGTTTGGTGGAGGCCGCCGCGGCCGCCGGCGCGCCATATCACGTCGGCATCCTCCGCAGCGTCGACGCGCTCTATTCAGACCTCATGCCCGAACGCATGCCGCGTCCGGGTCACGTGCGCGAGGAGCTCGAGATGTGGTCGCGGGCCGGCGTGCTCAGCAACGACATGGAGTCATCGACGCTTTTCGTCGTGGCTCGCCTGAGGAAGCTCCGAGCGGGAACGATCAATCTATGCGTCGACGAGCTGGGAGCGGGCGAGATCCACCATCTCGACCCCTCCTACATGGATCGCATGCTGCGGGTCGCTGTGGACGCGATTCGCCGGCTGATCGAGCGCGACCGTGCCTCTAAAGGTAAGTAGCCACCCGCTGGTCGCGGACAGCCTGGTCGGCCTTCGCGACCGTGCGACCACGCCCGAAGAGTTCAGGGTCCTCGCCCGCAGGTTGATCACCATGCTGCTATACGAGGCGACGGCGGATCTGCCCGTGCGGCACGGCAAGGTCCAGACGCCGCTGAGCGAAGCGAACGCCACGCGGGTCGCCAACGAGGTGGTCGCCATCCCTGTGCTTCGCGCCGGGCTCGGCATCCTCGGCCCGGTGCTGGAGCTGCTGCCTCGCGTGAGCGTGGGCTACATCGGCCTCGAGCGCGACGAGGATACGGCCGTGGCCCGCATCTACTACGAGAAGCTGCCGAAGTTGGCGGGCAAAGTGCCGCTGCTGCTCGATCCGATGCTGGCCACCGGTGGGTCGGCGGCCCAGGCTCTGGACATGATCAAGGACGCGGGCGGGCGCGACCCGCGCATGTTGTGCGTGGTCGCGGCGCCGGAAGGGGTGCGGGCGCTCGAGGAGCGCCACCCCGAGGTCCACATCTACACCGCCGCCCTGGACGAGCGGCTCAACGATCGGGCCTTCATCGTGCCCGGGCTGGGAGACTTCGGCGACCGCCTCTTCGGCACCGGCTAGAGGCGGTTCATCCCTCAGGACGGTGAGTGGCGCAAGCCCTCATCCCGGCGAGAAAGCAGCCTCGAACGCAACCTCGTTGCACCGCCGCAGCTCCTCGTCGCTCAAGCCCATCGCGCCGGCGAGCTCGAACTCCCGGCTGAGGGTCGTATCCGCGACGGTGCGGGAGTCGGTGCTGATCGTGCAGCGGACACCGGCGCGGACCAGCCGGGGCAACGGGTGGTCGGCCAGGCTCGGCACCGCTTTGCACTTCCAGTTGGCCGTGGGGCAAAGGTCGAGCACCACGCCCTCGGTGCGCACGCGCTCCACGACGCGCGGGTCGCGGGCTCCGATCACGCCGTGCGCGATCCTCTCCACTCCCAGCCGCAGCGCCTCCTCGACGTTGGACGGCTCCCCCGCCTCTCCCGCGTGGCAGGTCAGGTGCAAGCCTGCCGCACGGGCCGCCTCGAACGCCGGGCGCTGTGGAGCGGCCGGGTAGCGGACCTCGTCGCCCGCGAGGTCGAAGCCGACCACGCCGCGGCCCGCGAATCGCCCGGCCTCTTTGGCCAGCGCGATGTTGTCCTCGACTTCGTGCTGGCGCATCGCGCAGACGATCGCCACGGCCCGCAGCGGCGCCGCCTCGAGTCCGGAAAGGACCGCCGCGATGACCTGTGAGACCGTGAGTCCGCGCCGGGAATGCAGCCGGGGCGCCCACCGCACCTCGAGATAATCGATGTTCTCGGCCGCGGAGTCGAGGCCCAGCTCCAACGCCGCCCGCGCCAGCGCCGCTTCGGTCTGCAGCACGGCGAGCGCGTCGTCGAAGTACCCGATGTAGACGGCCTGGCTCGGACAATCCGCCGGCGCCACCATCCGCAGGGTCCGCGGCAGGTCGAGGCCTTGCTCCCGCGCGAGCTCGTCCGCGGTGGCCGGGCGCACCGCGCCGTCCAGGTGGCAGTGAAGCTCCGCCTTGCGCCAGGCGTGGTATGGCGAGCCGGGCGAACTGATGCCTATGTCAGCGAGTGGATGCCGGGCAGCTCGCGATACAGGCCCGCATAGTCGATTCCATAGCCGATCACGAAGCGATCCGGGATCACGAAACCGTTGAAATCGATCTTGACCTCGACCTCGCGTCGCGCCGGTCGGTCGAGAAGCGCAGCGATCCGGAGCGAAGCCGGACCGAGGCCCCCGATCAGCCGGGCGATGGCGTCGGCCGTGATCCCCGAGTCGACGATGTCCGTGACGAGCAGCACGTGCCTTCCGACGAGCGGCCCTTCCACCATGCGAGCCAGCCGCAGACGGCTGCCCTTCGAGGTCGCGGACCGGTTGCGATTGGGGCGTACGAACTCGAGCTCGGCGGGAATGCTCAGGCTGCGCAGGAGGTCGGCGGCAAAAACGGTCGCGCCCTTGAGGATCACGACCATCACGAGTGGCGTGTCGATGTCCGCGTAAACCTCGGAGATGCCTCGGCCCAGTTGACGGACCCGGCGCGCGATGCGGTTGGAGGTGATCATCGGAGGGCCGCTGCCAGGACGGTCGGCTGTGGGGCGCGGATTCTGCACGTGGACGGGCTTGATGAGCACCTCAGCCATGCACGAAGAGCTTAGTCGCGGTCATGGCCGCCGGGCGCGCGCAACGCCTGGGTTCAAACTCCGATGGGGTGCCACACCGTCTTCATCTCCATGAAGGCGGTGATGAGATATGGGCTCATCTCGTCCGGCGGGGTCTTCACGACCCGCTTCACGTTGCCGGCGGCGGCACTTTCGATCGCGGTCATCTCGTCCGCGGTGCATCCGGCGGCATCGATCGCGTTGACGTCCATGTGGCCCGCAAGCCATGGCAGCAGCTCGGTGCGCTGCCCGCTGAGCACGTTGACGACGCCCGCAGGGAAGTCGCTCGTGGCGAGCACCTCGGCCAGCGTCAGCGCCGGTAGCGGCCGGGTTTCCGGCGCGAGCGCCACGACCACGTTGCCGCCGCAGAGGGCCGGCGCCAGGCGCCGCACGAATCCCGCCAACGCCGGCTCTTCCGGCGCCACGATGGCGACGACGCCGGTCGGCTCGGGGATGGTGAAGTTGAAGTACGGGCCGGCGACCGGGTTCACGGTGCCCGTGAATTGGGACAGCTTGTCGGTCCAGCCGGCGTACCAGACCAGCGTCTCGATCGCCTGGTCCAGCTCGCGACGGGCGGGAGCGCCACCACCGAGCAGCTCGACGAACTGCGCGCCGCGGCCGTCGAGCATCTCGGCCGCTCGATACAGGATCTGACCGCGGTTCATCGCCGTGCGCCCTGCCCAGCCGGCGAACGCGCCGCGCGCGGCGCGGACCGCATCGCGGAGGTCCTTGCGCGAGCCTCGAGGCACATTGACGTTTCCGTCCGGTCGGTAAGCGCGGCCGGACTCGGAGCGGACGAACTCGCCCCCGACGTACAGCTTGTACGTCTTGCGCACCTCGATGCGTTCGCGGCCGTCCTTGCCAGGCATCAATTCAACTCGAGGTAGGGCAGCAGGCCGTGCACGCCGCCCTCCCGGCCGTACCCCGATTCCTTATAGCCGCCGAATGGAGAGGTGGGATCGAATCGGTTGAAGGTGTTCGCCCACACGACTCCCGCTCGCATGTGTTGTGCCATCCACAGGATGCGCGACCCCTTGTCCGTCCAGATTCCGGCCGACAGGCCGTAGGGCGTGTTGTTGGCTTTCTCGACCGCTTCCGCCGGGGTGCGAAACGTGAGCACCGAGAGCACCGGGCCGAAGATCTCTTCGCGTGCGATGCGGTACGACTGCGAGACGTTGGTGAAGAGCGTGGGCGGGAACCAGAAGCCGCGCTCGGGCAGTCGGCACTCCGGCTGGTAGAGCTCGGCGCCCTCCTCGAGGCCCGATTCCACCAGGCCCTGGATCTTCTCCAGCTGCGCGCGCGAGTTGATGGCGCCGATGTCGGTGTTCTTGTCGAGCGGATCACCCAAGCGCAGGGTCGACAGCCGTCGCTTCAGCTTTTCCAGCAGCGGTTGGGCGATCGACTCCTGCACCAAAAGGCGGCTGCCGGCGCAGCAAACGTGGCCCTGATTGAAATAGATGCCGTTGACGATCCCCTCGACCGCCTGGTCCAGCGGAGCGTCTTCGAACACGATGTTGGCTGCCTTGCCGCCGAGCTCGAGGGTGAGCTTCTTGCCGCTCCCGGCGAGCGCCCGCTGGATGCTCTTGCCCACCTCCGTCGAGCCGGTGAACGCGACCTTCTTGACGCCGGGATGCGAGACCACCAGCGAGCCCGTCTGGCCGGCGCCGGTGACGATGTTGACGACGCCGTCGGGAAGCTCGGCCTGCTGGCAGATCTCGGCGAAGAGCAGCGCCGAGAGCGGCGTCGTCTCCGCCGGCTTGAGCACCACGGTGTTGCCCGCGGCCAGCGCCGGGGCGATCTTCCAGGCAAGCATGAGCAGCGGGAAGTTCCACGGGATGACCTGGCCGGCGACTCCGAGAGGTCGCGCCTTGCGGTTGGGGAAGGCCCACTCGAGCTTGTCCGCCCAGCCGGCGTAATAGAAGAAGTGGGCCGCGCTGAGGGGGATGTCGACGTCGCGTGATTCCTTGATCGGCTTGCCGCCGTCCATGGTCTCGACCACCGCCAGCTCACGCGCGCGTTCCTGGATCAAGCGGGAGATGCGGAACAGGTACCGAGCGCGTTGCGAGGGGCCGAGGCGTGCCCACGAATCGAAGGCGCGACCGGCTGCCTTGACGGCACGGTCGACGTCCACTTCGTCCGCCACCGCGACTTCGGCCAGCTTGGTTTCGGTGGCGGGGTTGATCGTGGGGAAGCGCTTCTTGCTGTGCGGCTCGACCATGCGGCCGCCGATGAACAGCCCCTGGCGCGGCTGGATGCGTACGTGGTCGATCGACTCGGGCGCCGGGGCGTATTCGAACGCCTGCTTGGCGAGCTCTGCGCTTGGCTTCTTGGTGATTGCCATCTGTGACACCTAATCGATGGTGAAGTAGTCGCCTGACTGGTAGGCGCCGGTGCGTTCTTTGTCGATCTGCATGAGCACGTCGTTGAGCAGCGTGGAGGCGCCGAGCCGGAAGCGCTCCGGGGTCATCCAGTCCGCTCCGAGTGTCTCATAGAGCAGGACGAGGTAGGCGATCGCCTGCTTAGAGGTGCGAATGCCGCCCGCCGCCTTGAAGCCGACAGCCCGGCCGGTCTCGCGGACGAAATCGCGGATCGCCTCCATCATCACCAGGCTGACCGGGAGGGTCGCCGCGGGCTGAACCTTGCCGGTGGAGGTCTTGATGAAGTCGGCGCCGGCGGCCATGGCCAGGATGCTGGCGCGGCGCACGCCGTCGTACGTGCCCAGCTCGCCGGTCTCCAGGATCACCTTGAGGTGCGCCGACCCGCAAGCCTCCTTGACGGCGACGATCTCGTCATAGACACGCTGGTAGTCGCCCGACAGAAACGCCCCACGGTCGATGACCATATCGATCTCGTGCGCACCCGCGGCGACCGCCTCCTTGGTCTCGGCGACCTTGATCGAGGTGAAGCTCTGCCCCGAAGGGAACGCGGTCGCCACCGAGGCGACGCGCACTTGGCTGCCGCGCAGGTGGGCGACGGCGTCGGCGATGCGGGCGGGATAGACACAGATCGCGGCCACGGAAGGGATCGAGGCGTCGCCCGGCTTGGGCCGAATCGCCTTGGCGCAGAGCGCCGCAACCTTGCCGGGCGTGTCCGAGCCCTCGAGCGTCGTGAGGTCCATGCAGCGCACCGCGAGGTCCAGCGCCCACAGCTTCGAGGATTTCTTGATCGAGCGCTTGGCCAGCGAGGCCGCGCGCTCATTCGCTCCGACCTCGTCCACGCTGCGCACGCCGCGCATCAGCGATCCGAGATGAGTCAGCGAGAGTGCGGTGGCCACTACTGGGATTATGCGCCCGGGTTCGCCGGCGCTCCGGCGGGCTTCACGCCTTGGCCAGGAGCTCGGCCAAACGATCCATGGACTCGCTGGAGCCTTCGCGCATCCCCGATCTGACCATCCCGTCGCGATCCTCAACCGATTGGAAGACGGCCTGCTGAATCAATTTCGTCGTGCCCCCCAAATCCTCGAACGTCGCCGTCTGAAGCAGCACGTGGCCTGGCTCCCCCTCGTACTCAAAGGTTTGGACGATCCGCTCGGGCGCGACGACATCGTGGTACACACCATGGAACCCGAACTCATTGCCGGCGGAATCGCGATTGATGAATCGCCACATGCCGCCGGGTCTCACGTCCATCGTTTCAACCGCGGTCGTCAGGCGTCTCGGCCCCAGCCACTTCGCCACGAGCTGAGGATCCGTGAACGCTTCGAACACGCGCTCGCGCGACGCCTCGAACACACGTGTAATGACGATCTCTTGCGTGGCCGGCTCGATCAGGTACTCGGTTGTCGCCATCGTGGTCTCTCCTTACTTCGAAGTAATCCGCCAGGCGGTCGAACGGGTTCAGCCCACCCTGCTGGCCACTGTCACTCTTTCTCCTCCTTCTTCAAGTCCAGCAGGTAGTCGTCCAGGCGATCGAAGCTCTCATCCCAGAAGCGGCGGTAACCCTCCACCCACTCCGATACCTCCCTGAGGCGAGGGGCTTCGAGCCGGCAGGGTCGCCATTGCGCCCTGCGTCCCTGGGTGACCAGCCCGGCTCGCTGCAGCACCTTGAGGTGCTTTGAAACCCCGGGAAGGCTCAGGTCGAAGGGCTTGGCGAGTTCGGTGACAGACGTCTCGCCCGAGGCGAGGCGAGCCAGGATCGCCCGCCGCGTGGGGTCGGCCAACGCCGCAAACGTGACGCTCAATGGATCAGGTGCCACTGCTAGTTTCCCATTCAGCTAATTAACCGAAAGGTAGAATAGCACCCCTCCGCCCTGTGTCAAGCCTGGTCAGGCCGGTCTGGTCTCTGATCCGGCGATTCAGCCGTCGAGCAAGGCGTATCCGGACGCGGCCCAGAACCGCTGGGCGATGAGCGCGTACCCCGCGTCGTTGGGATGGATATCGCCCCCAGGTGCCGGGAAGCACATGCCGGTCAGCCCGCACACGCTCGCCCCCTCGCTCGGAAAGGCCGGGTTGTGGTTGATCACGGGGAAGGCGTCGGCGAGCCTGGCCCCGTACGGAGCCGCCGCCGCCGCGATCACGCCATTCAGTTGGCCGAGAAGGGCGTCGGTGCTGGGCGCCACGACGTAGAGCGGGTTGTAGTACTCCATGACGATGATCTCGCCGCGGGGAGCCGCCGCGCGGAGCTCGGCCAGCGTCGTGGAGAGGTTCGTGGAGATGCTCTGGAGCACCGCCGGCGCGCCCTGGGCGAGACACGAGGGGACGAAGTTGCACCCGGCGGCCAAGCCCAGCACGTCATTCGCCCCCAGGTCGATCGTGATCGGGCTGACCTCACCGGGATGGGCGTTGAGGAATGCCAGCGCGGCAGCCTCCTGCGCGGTGGCGTAGGTGTCGTGCAGGGGCAGTCCTTTGACCGCGTGCCAGGCGCACCCGGTGAAATAGGATGACGTCGTCTCGCCCGGGCAGCCGAAGTTGACGACGCGGACATCGGGCCGCACTGAATGGATCGCGGCGGCGAAATCATCCACGTAGCCGGTGTCGAAGCTGGCCGCGGTGACGTTGGGGAGCTCGGCATCGAACTTCGCCAGCTCGAAACCGAAGGCCAGCGAATCGCCCAGGGCCAGGTAGTACTTGCGCGGAGCCTGATACTGGCCCGGCGCGGCGGCCGCCGAGGTCGTGGTGACGAGGACGGCGGCCAGCGCCGCTACCAGGGCCGATAGACGAACGTGCATGCTCCCCACCTACCCGAGCCCGAAGCTAACGGCTAGTCCGACATGACGTGGAAATTGGTGCGGTTGCCCTGGACGCCCGCCACTGGTGCCTGGCGGTTCCAATAATCGACGAAACCCTTGGTTGCAGTGACCCCCTCGAGCACCCCGCTGGGCGTCCCCACCAGTGAGCAACTGACCGTCAGCACGCCGCGGCTCCCGTCCGAGTAGCGAATCCGCAGCACCGCCAGGCCCGCGCTTTCGTCGGCTCGGTTCCCGATGCTGTCATGGGGAAGGGGCGGTGTGCCCGGAGCCCGCTCCCAACTGACGAGCCGCCTCACCCTGTACGTACCGCTCCCGGTCAGGGTGCCGCCGGGGTTGAACGTCTTCCACGTTCCACCGCCGGTCACCCCGTCGTCTTCGCCCGAGCCGAATCTCCCGGAACCGCTGAGCGCGATCTTGGAGTTGTCGTTGGCCAGAGCAGACGCCATCCCCCCGGCCAAGAGCGTGAGGGTCGCAAAGTTGACATTGACGATGTCCCATCGAACCTTGGTGTCATCCGCGAATACCGCCGCCGGCATTCCGAGCGCGCCCAGCACTCCGATGGCGCCCGCCCCTTTCAGAACCTGACGGCGGCTGAGCACTACATCCTTCATGGCTCCCCTCCTGATTCCGACCTGCATCGATCCGCGGGTGCGGGCCTCCAGTCGAACCGGCCGCGGCACTGCCGGTGTGCACCGTGATCGAACCTTCGCCTGATTGAATCTGTACGGCGCCACCGCGAGTGTCACGCGAACTCCCCGCCGACCTCCCACCTCCTCGTCATCGGCGAGAACGCTTTGCGGTGTCAGCAGATCCCCAAGCCTTCCGGCAGCCCCAGCACCCAGCAACTTCCGGCGGCCCAGGAACCCACTGGCCATCTGACAGCCTCCGCGCTCAATTAGCACGGATTCGTTGTGAGTGTCAATGGGACAATTGCCGTAGCCAAGGCGCCGGCAAATCCCGTCGCAGGACTGGCCCTCGAAGCCGCGTTGGTCGCCGGCCTTGACATCCCTGGGCGGTGGCGCAACATGGTTCGTGAGCAGGGCTCGGGGAGTGGGTGATGAGCGAGCTCGACTGGGCGCGCGGCCCGCCGTGACCGATTCCGGATCGAGTGACATCCGGTAGGTGGACACCGGTCTTCGGACCGGAAGGAGGCGGACATGCTCGGTGAGGTTCTTGGAGAAGGCGGCGGCAAGATGATCGGGACGAAGTTGCTGCCGCCGGAAGGGCCGGAGTTCAAGATCGAGGCCAGCACCCAGGGCGCCGGCAAGCTCCTGGGCGAGGACGTAACCGAACTTACGACCTACTGGCAGACGATGCGGCCTGAGGGCTCGCTCTATGGCGAAGGCCGGGTCCTGTTCATGACCAGCAAGGGAGAGTCCCTTCTCTGGAAGGGCTTTGGCGTAGGTCGGCCGACCGGCCCGCCGCCCGCGGCTCGGTTCGCCGTCTGCGGAGCCTTCCAGACCGTTCCGGCGAGGTTCGAGCGGCTGCTGGGCGCAGCTACCGTCACTGAGTACGTGATCGAGGCCGACGGCAGCTATCACTACAAGACTCAGGAGTGGGTGGCGCAGCCGGCAACGGTCATGCGGTAGTTGATCCTGGGAGGGGCTGAGCAGCCCCTCCCGCGCATTTTCGTGGCGTGGCGTGATCGATGTGTGTGGTGTTCGCGCAGGGAGTCGAACCCTGAACTTGGGGTTAATCGGAGATTGACCTTCCTTGTCAGGACGTGCCTCACGTATTCGCCGGTCTGACGCGTTTGTGCCGCAGGGCGCCACGGGGTGCCACAGACTGCCCCGGATAAGCTGTCAAATAAGCTGTCAGTCGCCGTTCTAGTCACGGTCCCGAACCTCCAAGGACCACCACCCCAGCAACGCTTAGGGCAGGATCTCGACGTACCCGTCCGTTCCATCCACGCGGATCCGCTGCCCGTTTCGAATCAGCCGGGTGGCTTGATCCACGCCCACTACGGCCGGCAAGCCGTACTCCCGTGCAATCACCGCGCCATGGGTCATGAGGCCCCCCACTTCCGTCACCAGCCCCGCGATCGCGACGAACAGGGGCGACCAGCTGGGGTCCGTGTAGGCCGTGACCAGGATGTCGCCCGGTTCGAGATCGGCCTCCGCCATGTCCAGGATGACGCGGGCCCGGCCCTCGATGGTCCCGGCGGAAACCGGCAAGCCGACCAGCGCACCGGCCGGCACGTCATCGCGTCGGTACGCCCCGGCGATGACCTCGCCATCCGACGTGAGCACCCGGGGCGGTGTCAGCGTTTGATACGACCTGAACGCGTCCTTGCGCGCGTGGATGAGCTGGTCATCCACTTGGTTCGCTCGCACGACGTCTTGGATCTCCTGGAACGTGAGGTAGAAGATGTCTTCCTTCTCACGTAGCACGTGGGCCTGCACGAGGCGCTCGGCCTCTTCCAGCAAGGCCTGCTTGTAAACGAGGTAGCGGCTGACCATGCCGTACTTTGGATACTCCCGATACCCGATGAAGGTCCGGACGCGGTCGATCATCCGCTTGACCTCTTTGGCCTTCTGCTCTCCGTCCGGCAAGGCCCGCAAGCGCTCGAGCAGCTCCTGTTCCTTCGTCCACGCCTCCTGCCGCCCTTGCTCGAAGCGCCGCTCGCCGGCGCCTGGTTCGAAGTTCTTGATGTTGCCGAGGATCACGGGCACGAGCGTGGTGGGGCGTTCGCTCCAACGCGGCCTCGTGATGTCGATCTCACCGACGCAACGCATGCCGTACTTGTCGAGGAAGCCGCGGATGGCGTCGCGCGCCTCCTGGCCGCCCGCGACCCGCTCGAGCCCGTCGAGGAAATCGTCGTTGCCGTCGACCCGCTGCAGCAAGGCGACCACCTCCGGATGCGGCCGGATCGCATCGGCGACGTCCAGTAGCGCCAGCCCCATCTCCGACGTCACGTTGTCGGGGACGGACTGGGTCAGCGTGTCGGCCGCGTTCTTCTCTCCCAGCCACGCTTCCAGCTTGTCGTTGAGCCACCACGTTGCCTCCATCGCCGACATGAACACCTGATGGCTCCGCGGATCGAAGAGGATTCGCCGCAGTTCTTGGATGTCCGCCAGGATGAAGTCGATCAGGGCGGGTCCTGACTGGCTTCGGATGTCGCGCTGCAGCGCGGCGATGGACGCCTGGGTGCGTCCCATCAACTCTTCGACGATGGCCGGATCGGTCTCCAGCGGGGCGGGAGCACTGCCGCCCGGAGCACCACCGCGGTCATCGTCCGCAAGCGACGGGATGAAGTCGTCGCGTTCGAGGACGGTCTCCAGCGCGTCCCTGATCAAGGGATCGCCTCTCCCCATGATCTCCAGGAGGCCTGCCCGGCTCGTGGGCGACGCCAGGCGCTGGGTGACATCGACGAACAGCCTCCCGCCGGCCTCGTACATCCGCGGGAGAGCCGTGAGCTGCCACATCGAAATCCCAAGGGGCTTCATGGCGTCGGTCATCATCTGCCCGTGACCGACGGAGACGAAGACGTGATTCCCCCCGTCGTCCGTGGTGGGAATGGGGAACAGCGTGGTGATGGGCCGGCTCTGGACGATCTGGAAGCCGTCATCGACCAGGCACCATTCGATGTCCTGGGGGTGGCCGAAGTGTGCTTCGATCCGCCATCCCAACTGGGCGAGCCGCACGACCTGCGCATCCGTCAGCGCTGGCTGCTCCTGCCGCTCCGGGTCGATCGCCTGTTCCTGCGTCCCACCAGCCGGCAGGGCGTGGATGGCAAGCTGCTTGGTGGCAACCGCCCTGGCGATCACGTGGCCGTCTCGCACCTTGTACATGTCCGCGTTCACCAGGCCGGAGACCAGTGCCTCGCCGAGGCCGAAGCTGGCCTCTACGGACGCGACCTTCCGGTTTGACGTGACAGGGTCGGCCGTGAAGAGGACGCCGGCGGCCTCCGGGAAGATCATCTGCTGCACTACCACGGCCATGTGGACGCTCCGGTGGTCGAAGCCGTTCCGCAGGCGGTAGGTCACGGCCCGCTCAGTGAAGAGCGACGCCCAGCACCGGCTGATGTGCTCGAAGATCGCCGCCGGCCCCACGATGTTCAGGTATGTGTCCTGCTGGCCTGCGAACGAGGCCGTCGGCAAGTCCTCTGCCGTCGCGCTCGAGCGGACGGCGTAGGCGGCTTGCTCGCCGAGCCGGGCAAGCGCGACGGTGATCGCCGTCGCCAGATCGTCGGGGACGGCGATCCTTTCGAGGGTCCGGCGGATCTCCGCGCTGAGCGTTCGGATCGCCTCCCGGTCGTCCGGGTTCAGGCGCGATAGCCGATCCAGCCGTGGGTCCATGGACGGCGCTTCCGCCATGATCCGCCGGAAGGCGCCCGTCGTCACGCAGAAGCCAGCCGGCACGCGAATGCCTTCGATCCGCGAAAGCTCCCCCAGGTGCGCGCCCTTGCCGCCAACGATTGCGACCTGCGTCTGGTCGATCTCCTTGAAACCCAGCACGTAGCTGCCCATCCGTCCACCTTCCCCTTCAGCCCACTCGGGCCTCTCTCATTCCTACTGTCGGTCGCGCCGACCGCCATGGGCCGGCTCGTGGCGTGCAGTGTCAGCACATCGGGGCCCTTGCAGCAAGACCCCCACCCTCGTCTACCATTGGTAATGGCGGGGGGATTAACCGGCTTGGTGATTGGGCCGCCGTCCAGATCCCTTCCGGCAGCAACCTCGTCCATCAGCCAAGCAACGCCCGCCCACCGCCATGGCCGCCCAGTACCTTCGCTCAGCCACGCATCGGCCGAAGGTGTGTAATGCATCAACCGAAGGCGTTTTGGCGCGCTTCAGCCGAACTTCTACACGCAGCTCGGACCCAACCGGGCTGAGAACAAGCCGGGCGGGGGACAATCGATCTGGCAGCCGCAGAATCCTGATCGGTCTGTCGAGAAGTGCGACTTGCCAAGCTAATAGACGCGGTGCTGCGCCATGAGCTGTCCAATGCCGCGAATCTGACGCAACGCGGCAGTCTCACTACAACATGTAGCTCGCCGAGTGGCAGCTGTCGCTACATGATTGTGCTCGCGCAGGGGGTCGAACCCTGAACCTTGGGATTAAGAGACCGCTGGACCGGAGTGCCAGACGGTGTCAGGGAATGCCAGCGAGTGCCAAATGAGCTCCGGATTTTGACGCAGCAGCGCCAGTGAGTGTCACAGAGTGCCAGCGAGCGCCACGGTCAAGGTGTCAGATAGGGTGTCAAACGGGCGATAGGCGACGTTCGGCCGCCGCGAGTCCATCTGCGAGCGCGCCGAGCTCACATTCTTGGGGCAAACTGGCTGCTGGAAGCGTATATGTTGGTGGCCAATCCGCAGGATCTCGCCGCGTTAGCGGAGCTGATCACGGCCGAGTACGACTCGGCGTTCAGGCTTGCGTTTGCTCTTCTCCACGACGTCAACGCGGCTGAGGATGCCGTCCAGGAAGCGGCATTCAAGGCATGGCGCAAAATTGGCCAGCTCCATGAGGGGTCGCCATTCAAGCCGTGGTTCCTGGGGATAGTGGCCAACGAGTGCCGGTCGGCTACAGGGCGACGGTGGTGGTCGGTGCTTCGTGTGCCCGAGGTGCGACGACAAGAGGTCCAGGAGCAACCCGATGCAGTGGCGTCGCTCGAGCTGAGGGCTGCGCTCAAACGCCTGTCACACCACGAGCGAGTCATTCTGATCCTGCGCTTTTATGTGGATCTCTCCTACGAGGAAATCGGTCTGCAGCTAGGCGTCTCAACGAAAGCGGCTCGCACCCGAACCGAACGCGCTCTCAAACGGCTGAGACCAATGCTGCAGATGCAAGAGGTGATCGCATGATCGACGAGAAGTACGTGGCCGAACACTTCCATCTGGCCTTCGACGCTGAGCCATCGCTCGGGGCGGCGCAACGACTGCGGTCGACTCTTCTCGAAGCTGGTGACACGCGACCAAGGCAGGGGCGCACGATGCCTCGCGTGCACTCGCGCTCTATCTGGCGGCCGACTCGGCTGCCTGCGCTAGCGGTGGCCGCCATCATGCTGCTTTTGATCGTGAACGTCGGGCTCGTCTACTTCATCCCTGTCTATGGCAGTGCCCTGGCGAGAGCGCCATTCGTGGGGTCTGTCTCCACGCCCGTGCTCAAGTACATCGGCCTGGATCCTGGGGCGATCAATGGGGTGGACGACGTCGCTGTGGCTAACGGCCACAAGTTGCACTTAATTGGGGCCTACGCCGACCCCTTGAGGACGCTGACCTTGATCGAGATTGATGACCAGCCGCTGGCGGTTCCCTCCAAGACCTCTCACACTTACGACCTGGACGCCACCCTGAGCGATCAGTTCGGGCGCCAATACAATCGCGTGTACTCGCCGGGAGCTACGGAGTTCGAGCCGCTGCAGCCACCCGCCGCCACGATTGGTGCCCGCCTCACGTTGCACGTGACGGAGCTCCTGCCCACATTCCGAGACGGCAGCATTGTGTCGGGCAGTTGGGACCTCCACTTCGTGATCACTCAAGCACCCGGCAAGGCGCTGCCGCTGCCGGCTTCGGTCATCCGCGGCGACACCACATACACCTTCACCTCCGCCCAACTGAGCGGCCAACTGCTCAAGCTGCGCTGGCTGGTCAGCGGCGGCGCGAACCATCGAGCCCACGCAAGGATCGCGGCCGGCAGCTTTGCCGATCCTGCAAGCAGTCAGGTCGAGTTATGGCCTGTCCTCGTCCTAGACAGCGGCGGCCAGCTGGTGCAGATGCGAACGTACGGCTACACGTTCCCAAACGGCAGGCCAGCGGAGGGGCAATGGGAGGGTGTCCTGCCTGGGCCTGGGCGATACACCATCGGCATCGGAAGCGGCGATGCCAAGGTGACCTCCACAATCGCCGTGACCTGAGGAGCCTGCACCTCATCACTGACGGTCGACCAGAGCTGGACGATCAGCGATTGTTCAAAGTGCCAGATTGTCAACTGCACGTGACGCGTCGCGTCATGGGCAGTAGATCTGGGGTCGGTTTGAACTTAGAAACGCGACATCATGGTGCTCGCGCAGGTGTGTGGTTTCAGCACATAGTGGACAGATGTCGCAAGACATAGTGGACACCACCAAATCCGGAGGTGGTCATGTCCAATCGCGATCGCTACATCGTCGAGGCCATCGTCGTCGAG